>JALWSN010000541.1 GCA_027080245.1 Ignavibacteriales bacterium
ACGTACGAGCAGGCATTAATTGTAAAAACAAAAATTTTGTTGTCAAACACAGGGATTACATTTCCCCTGCCAAACTTGTAAGATTATTGGACGAGAACGGGTGGAATCGAACAAAAGTCGCCGAAATCTTAGGGGTTAACAGAACAACTGTTTGGAGAAAGTTAAAACAATACGGTTTAATTCGTGACAAATAATCAAAGTGTTTCGCAAGAAACATTTTGTTTCAATATTAACCGCTTATTTTTTAATGACTTACTAAGAACGTTTACTTTTGCAACGGTTTTGCAATAGCTCTCGAAATATTTAACATTTGAAAACCCTCCTAAAACGCCACATTTTTAACTGGCATATTAATTGCCTCTTACCCTTTGCTATGAGTGAAATGTTAGCTAACCATTATTTCTTAGTTGAAAAATATTCGGAAGCCGAAAGGCTTTACGAAGATTTGGTGTCAAGAGCAAACCCCAACTTGGTGGTAAGTAAAAAATTAATCTTGTGTTATTTGTACAACAGGGAAATTCAAAAAGCATTAAATCTTTTTAGCAATTTGGTTAAAGATAAAGATTTGTTCCTCTCTTTAATTAACGAATCTGAGGATTGCCCTTGTGGTAATGTTTTAAAAGAGCTGGAGACAAAACGGAATAGCAACCTGAGAATTCAAGATTTTTATTTAATACTCGGAATGGCTTACGGATTTAAAGATATTCAAAGTTCAATAAGTTATTTCAAACAATATTTAGCTGTGGAACCGAATAACGTTAAAGTAAAAAAAATAATTCAATCTTTGAAAGGAATAATTCATTAATCAGGAGGTAAAAAATGTCAAAAGTATTAACAAGAAAAGAATTCCTAACCAATACTTCAAAATATGCCGTTGGAGCTGTAGCCGGCGTTGCGGGCTTAAATGTGCTTGCCGGAGGTAAGCTGTTAGGAAATACGAAAGAGTACACGTGGCCTTATCCCTATGCTACTCTTGACCCGGAAACAGCGAGAATCAAAACACATACGTTGTATTGGAACGAAAAGGATTGTTGCGCCGGAGTTTTCGGAGGGTTGGTTGAGTGCCTGAAAGAGAAGGTTGGAGAGCCTTGGACGAATTTCCCAATTGAAGTGATGCTGTTCGGACGCGGCGGCGGTGTTGGCTGGGGCGCCACTTGCGGCGCATTAAACGGCGCTGCTGCATTGGTTAGTCTTGTTACCGAAAAAGCTCCGTCGGGTTCTTTAATCAACGAAATATGGGGATGGTACACTACCGAAAAATTGCCTACTGATGCAGCGAATAATGCAGATTATCAAGTCAAAAAATATGAAGGCGCTTTGCCTCAGAATATTTCCGGTAGTCCATTGTGCCACGAGTCGGTAAGTCAATGGTGCATGGTTGCAAACAAGAAAGTCTCTGATATTGAAAGGAAAGAGAGATGCGCAAGATTAGCGGGAGACGTAGCTGCAAAAACCGTCGAAGTGTTGAACGCATATTTCAATCAAACTTTTGTTGGAACGTTTACCGACCCCGAGAGCAATGCAGTGTGTATGTCTTGCCACGGTGTAGCGCTCAATCATAACGTAATGACTCACATGAATTGCGACCCATGCCACAACAGCGAGCCGGTACACAACGGAATTTACACTTCCGTAAAACCGGTAGGAACAAAAACACCGAAGTCTTACAAACTCGAAAACGCTTACCCGAATCCGTTTAATCCAGCTACTAATATTGAGTTTTCTATTCCTAAAACGGAAAAAGTAAGATTGGAAGTTTACGACATCACGGGCAAGTTGGTGCGTACAATTGTTGACTCGGAAGTCCTTGCCGCAGGAGTTTATCACGCTAAATGGGATGGTAAGAATAACTTAGGTGAAAAAGTTTCCAGCGGAGTTTATTTTGCAAGGTTAATTACAGCAGGGAATTTTGTCAAGACAATTAAGATGAATCTGATGAAATAATCTGCCATAGCAACAATCTCCTTAAAGGGTTCGCAAAAAACTGCGAGCCCTTTTTATTTCTCTTTCAATAAAAGGATGCTCACAATTAATAGAGACAAAGAAAATAAAAACAAAAGCGTCTCTTCCACAAATATTGAAAAGACAGGGTGATTTGCGGTTAACCCTGCAAAAGAATCCAAAATAAAATGTAACAAAATAGCGATTACTAAAAACAAAGCGGTTTTCCTCTTTTCAATTCCGTAAGCTATTAGTCCGGCTGTTGACATGTGAAATAATGTAGCCGAGAGCCTTTCCCAACTGCCAAGTAATATTGTGCTAAAAGCGAAATTAGTCGCATTCGGTTCCCACCCTGTAAAAGCAAGGAAAATTATTTCGCTCAATGAAAAGCCCAAGCCAAGGTTAAGTCCCAAGCCTAAAAACGGTGGAGAAGGCTCTTTACCTTTAGTCCTTTTAAGCTCAAAATAAAAGGGTAAGGCTTTCGCAATTTCCTGCCCTATTCCGGCAGCCGCAGCAAAATACAACAACTCGCCTGTCCCAAACTTGAAACCCGCTCCGGTAAAATTTTTGAATATTATCCCGAAGCCGTGTCCGGCTAATAAAACAGGAAATGCTAAAGCGCTGTGAAGTGCAATTCCAATAAAGAAAACCGACATCCCGAAATAAATGTAACGGCTGTTCAAAAAATATTTACTTAAGCGGATAATGAAATAAGCAAAGACAAAAGCAAGCGAACCGCTTAGTGCAAGAAAAATTAGTAGGACTTCAAAATTCATCGATTGTCAGATTAAGCTGTTAATCTTAAAAAACTTTAACCAATAAAAGGCTAAGTATTATCAGGACAAACAGTGCAATAATCGAAACAGGGTTAGCAAAATTAACCGTCCAGCCGTAACCGTATCTTTTGGGTACAAAAATTCTTTTGTCGTCAGGATCCCAGTAGAAAATGAAATAATAACCTTTCTTCTTTTGGTCTTCGTCGTTTTCCATTTTGTCGCCTCGTTGTAAATTCTTTAATTCTTAAACTATTGGAATG
>JALWSN010000542.1 GCA_027080245.1 Ignavibacteriales bacterium
GCTCTCAATGCCTTCTTCGGCTAATGCTTGGACTTCTTCTTTGTCCGCAGGCATTTCCCGCTTTGTTCTTCTGTAAAGAACAGTAACTACGCCATTTTCGCCAACCAATCTTTTTGCAGTTCGGGCTGCGTCCATTGCTGAATTGCCGCCTCCAATTATTGCAACCTTTTTCCCCAACTCCACTTTTTCGCCGGCATTCACTCGCTTAAGAAAATCAAGCTGATTAAAAACCCGGGGCAGCTCTTCCCCTTTAATATTAAGCTTTTTAGCCTTTTGAGCTCCTACGGCAATAAAAACAAAATTGTTTTTAAATTTTATTTCTTCAAATTTTTCTTTCGTGACTTTTGAATTAAAGTAAAATTTAACTCCCAAGCTTTTAATATTATTAATGTCAATTTCGCTAAACTTTCTTTCCATTCTAAAGGAGGGAATTGCAGTTGTAACCATACCGCCCGCGTAATCCGCTTTTTCGTAAACCTCAACTTTAACGCCATTTTGCGCTAACGTTTTTGCCGCCGCAAGTCCCGCAGGACCGGCTCCTATTACCGCCACGTTGTAAGCGGATTTTTCTTTCATTTCAAGTTTAAAATTCTGAGTTCCCTTTTCGGCGTTGAATTTTTTAATATCTTTTATTTTCAAAGGAGCGTCAATATTTATTCTTGTGCATTTTGTTTGACACAAATGATCGCAAACGTTGCCGGTAATATTAGGCAAAGGATTTTGTGAATAAATCACTTCAAGAGCTTTAGGGAAATTACCATTCGCCGTGTAATACATGTACTGCGGAACATCCTGTGAAATTGCGCAAGCGTTTACGCAAGGCGCCGATACGCAATCGTACGCTGTTAGTTCACGCTCTGTTTTAATTGATTTGTCGACAAAAATATTTTTTTTGTAACGTTCATCTTCAAGAACATTTTTTGAATATTTCTCAAGATTATTCAATAATGCTTTTCCCAAATCATTTTCCCCAGAAGATTTAATTACAAAGTCCTCGACGCTTGCCGCCTCAAGCTTTTTAAATTCATTACGTAAATTTTCAAAATATTGGTTTAACCTTAGATACCCGCCTGGCTTTAACAAATCAGAACAAACGGTAATAGGTTTTAAATTACATTTCAAAATATCGGCTACGTTAAAAGCATCCGCTCCGGCGGAAAAAGAGACATCCAGATTCCCGTTAAATTCTTTTTGTAATTTTAACGCTAGGTTAATACTAATAGGGTGCAGGGCTCTGCCGCTCATGTAAACCATTTGCTCGCTTTTGGGCAAAGCTTTAGTTCTATTCAGCGTTTCCAAAGTATTGGTTAATTTCAAACCAAACTCAACCCCGTTTTCCTCGGCTTTATTTAACAGCCTTTTAATCATTGGAACGGCGTCTTTAAATTTTAAGTCATGCTCAAAAGCTTGTTTGGGTACATTTATTTCAAACCCTAATTTATTGACCAAAATATTATTAAGTTCGCTTTCGCCCAATAATGTCGGGTTCAATTTAATTGTTGTGTTTAACTTCTTTTCCGAAATCAAATATTCCGCGATGCTCTCAATTTCATCCGGGGGGCAGCCATGCATTGTTGAAAGCGTAACATTGTTTGAAATTGTAGCTGGTACACCAATTTCGACTACGGCCGGATACAACGGTTCGATTTGTTTTATTTTCTTCTCAAGTTCTTCTTCACAATTTTGCATCTTGTCCAAAAACCACTGCACGTTAGGGTTTAATATTCCCTTCAAATCGTACCCGACAGACATATTAAAAATAAATCCTGCTTCGTTCCCTGAATTCAAAAAATCAAACTTGTGTTTTAACAAATGAATTAAAATCCAGGCATTCAAATATTCATCGAATGACTCCCGTATTTTTAATTCTTGAGACCATTCGCAATTGTAACCTTCATCGTACATTTCAATGCAAGGCTTTGCCACATCAAGCTCATCCAATGTTTGTACGGTTTTAAGCTCAATGTATCTTGCGCCCATCAAATACGAAATTAAAATATTCTGCGACATTTGCGTTTGAGGACCTGCCGCCACACCAACAGGATTTTCTAACAACTGCCCGTATCTTACAAATCTAAAAGGATCGTCGGTTTCCGGACGGAAGAAGAATTCCTTAAAAATTCCAAAAATTTTGTCTTCTTTTTCTTCCTCTAAAATCCAATTTAATAATCGGGTTAATTTTATTGGGTAAAGTTTATCGCTCATGTTAAATATTTCTCACTTAAATAATCAGAGTAGTTTCACTCCGTGTTTTTTACTTTAATAATTTCAGCGGCAATGCTAACAGCTATTTCCTCGGGCGTCTCCGCTTCAATTTCCAAACCTATCGGCGAATGAACTTTTTTAAATAACTCGTCCGAAATTCCTTCTTTTCTTAACGCATTGAATATCGTCACTATTTTCTTCTTACTTCCCATCATTCCAATATATTTGACCTTTTTCTTAATCACGTTTTGTAACGCTTCTTTATCCCCAAGATGCTTGGAAGTAACAATCACCACGAAGGATTTTTTCCCCTCCCTTACGTAATCTCCAAATTGGTAGTAATCTTTCAGGATTATTTTTTCGTCGGCAAATTTATTTTTTTCAAGAGTAAACACGTCCTCGCGATGGTCAAATATTTTAATGTAAAAGCCCAACATACTCATTACTTTCGAAACAGCTAAGCCCACATGCCCGGCGCCGGCGATGTAAACCGTTTCCCTTTCGCCAATAATTTCACGGTATTCCCATTGCTCGCCTTCATTTAAAAATTGAATTTTTTGTTTTCCCGCAGTTACCGAATTAAATTCAATAATATTTTCAGTAATTTTAAGTTCCCCGCCTTGGTTTCGCTCAATGTTTTCAAGTATTTTCTCAATTATCGGTTTTTCATCCGCGGAAATTGTTTTCAAAACTATTGTTTGATTTCCCCCGCAAATTAATCCGGAGGATTCGTGTTTAGTGTTTGAATTGTGGTAAAGTTTTTTAAT
>JALWSN010000543.1 GCA_027080245.1 Ignavibacteriales bacterium
AATCAGGCGCAACCATATGCTAAAAATAAAGGCTAAAAATTACTTAACCCTTAAAGAAGCCCGAAATAACAGGCTGAAATTGGACTGGACAAAAGAAAAAATAGCAAAGCCTAATTTAATTGGAGTTAAAGCGCTTAAAAATTTTCCGTTAAAGGAAATTGTTCCTTTTACCGACTGGACTCCGTTTTTCAGCGCTTGGGAGATTAAAGGTAAATACCCCGAAATATTAAGCTCGTCGGAAAAAGGGAAAGAAGCCTCAAAATTATTTAACGACGCTCAAACTCTTTTAAAGGAAATAGTTGACAAAAAACTTATTAAAGCAAACGCCGCCTTTGGAATTTTCCCCGCAAATTCTGTTGGCGACGATATTGAGGTTTACGCCAACGAAGACAGGCAAGGCTTGATTACCGTTCTACACACAATCAGACAACAAAACAGAAAATCCGCCGGGCAGCCTAATTTAGCTCTGGCGGACTTCATCGCCCCCAAAGAGACTGAAATAATTGATTACATTGGAATGTTTGCGGTTACCGCAGGCATAGGGGCGGAAGAGCTTGCTCAACAATACCAGATCAACAACGACGATTACAATTCAATAATGATTAAAGCGCTGGCGGACAGGCTTGCCGAAGCCTTTGCCGAATGGTTGCATCTGAAAATCAGGAAAGAATATTGGGGATACGCACCTGATGAAAATCCCTCTCCGGAGGATTTAATCGGAGAAAAGTACACGGGAATCAGACCCGCGCCCGGATATCCTTCGCAACCTGACCACACCGAAAAACTACAGCTTTGGAAAGCATTGAACGTTGAAGAGAACGCGTCAATTAAATTAACGGAGAGCATGGCGATGATTCCCGCCGCCTCGGTCGTCGGAATTTATTTTGCTAATCCTAACGCCAAATATTTCAACGTCGGCAAAATCCTAAAGGATCAAGTGGAAGATTACAGGAAGCGTAAAGGAATGAGCCTGAAAGAAGCCGAATATTGGCTAAGCCCTATTCTGGCTTACTAATAAGGCTACAGCGTTTATTTTCTATTGTTAATAATAAGAACAAATTCGCCTTTGAGTTTTTTTTCTTCAGCGTAATTGTAAAGTTCTTTTAAGGTCCCTCTGAAAATTTTTTCTTCGGGCATTGTTAATTTGTAAGCAAGGACGGCGTTCTTTCTTGCGCCAAAGATTTTTTTACAGTCGCGCAACAATTGTTTAAGTCGGTAAGGGGTTTCCATTAAAACTATTACTTCCCTGACGTTTTTTAATTTCGTCAATTCTTGTTTGCGCCTTTCATTATTGGGCGAAAGCCAACCGTAGTAGAAAAATCTGTTGATATTAAAGCCCGAAGCAATAAGCGCCGGAATTAATGAATTAGCTCCGGGAAGGGGAATTATTTCAATTTGGTTAGCCAAGCATTTGGAAACAAGAGTAGCGCCGGGATCGGAGAAGACAGGGCTGCCGGCGTCGGAAATTAAAGCTATGTTTTTGCCGTTTAGTAAAAGGGCGACTACTTCGTCGCTGGCGGTTTGTTCGTTGTGTTCGTTTAACGGTAAGATTTCTTTTTTAATTTTGTATTGGTTTAACAGCCTTTTGCCAATCTTAATTTCTTCGCAAACTACAACGTTAACTTCGCCCAATATTTTCAAGGCGCGCAACGTAATGTCGTCGTAATTACCAATAGGCACAGGGGTTAAATAAAGTTTACCCTTCACTTCGTTCTCTTTTGTTTAATTTTTGTTTTAACAATTTGTAATCGGGAATGATTCCCCCCACTAACGTCCAAAACTTTTTTGAATGATTCATTATTCGAGTATGGCAAAGCTCGTGAATAATAACGTAATCTATTACGGCGGGAGAGTATTCCATCAACCTGTAATTAAAAGAAAGATTTTTTTTGGAAGAACAACTGCCCCAACGCGATTTTAGTTTTTTCACTTTTACCCTGTTAAACTCAAAATCATACTGGAAAGCTAATTGAGCGACGCGTTCGGGAATGTACTGTTGAGCTTTTGCAAATAAAAATTTTTCGAATTCCAATTTAATAGCTTCATCTGTTTGGGTTTTAATTGAAGCGGCGGAGCTAAAATTTAAAATTCCGTTAGAAGTAACGGGGAAAACTTCTTTGCCCAGTAAAAAATATTTACCGTTGTCTTTACTTAACACATTTAATTTTTTCTCAATCCATTTTGCCTTAGAGCGCAAGAATTCCTCGCCTTTAGCCGCGCTAACGCCTAAGGGCAACACTAATTCAACTCCTTCGGAATTAACCTTAATTGTAACCCTTGCGACTTTTTTACTTCGGCGGATTTTGTAACTTATTTTTTGAGATTTCAAAGTTAAGTAATTCATTGTAAACAAAATTTGAAACTTGAAATCTTAAATTTATATTTAAATTTTGATTTAAATTTTTTATTTGCATTAATTTTTGAAAGATGGAAACTTTAAGCGTGATTGAAGAATCGATAGATAATCAATTAAAAAGCTCGGCTGAGAAGATTGACGGCGTTGATTTTATTAAGCTGCTTGCAAAAGTAGCAAATGGAAACGAGAATTATTTTTTCTGGAATAAAGAAGACGAAAAGCTAACAATATTAGGGGTTGGCGAAACCTATTCCATTAAAATTTCGGGCGAGGAAAGAACTTCCCGAACAGGCGAAGCGATTGAATCTTTAAGAAATAAAGTTTCCGACAATTGGGGAGAGTTCTCCGAAATTAACTTTCCTTTATTTTTAGGAGGGATGAAATTCGCTCCAAACGGCAACGGAGACACGTGGAAAGATTTTGCCGATTCGGAGTGGTTCATCCCAAAATATTTATTCTTGAAGAAGGGTGAGAATTTTTATTTCGTTCACAATTCTTTCCACCATAATTCGGAAGAAAACGACCACCGCGAAAGGGAAATTGGAATTAGTTTGTTGGAAAATCACAAACAAATTCAAATAGGCTACGAAATCCCCGCCATTACAA
>JALWSN010000544.1 GCA_027080245.1 Ignavibacteriales bacterium
TTGAAATATTTTTTCATGTTATTTCTAAAATCCGACATTGTTGTAGTAAGCATAATTTTCTCCTTTTATTAAATTATGCACAAATATATGTACATAAATATAGAAAGTCAAATTTCAATTTTATTTTCAGTGTAAAAGCAATTCTGTTGTGAATTGAGTTAATATTTTCTTCGGTAGTGTGACAAATTTTGTGTAAATGGAGCAATTCCTCAGAAGCGTGTTGGAGCTTCGCCAAAACCATGTGTTAAGGGCAGCTGTCACTTTTTACGACTCCCCAAAATTGCGAAGGATGTAACCCATTCATTCCTATCGCGGCAAAGCCGGCAACCAAATCCCAAATCTCAAATATTACAAAAGTCTGAAGATATTTTAACAGTAAACGCACAATTTGATTGAGGATATTATTATTACAATACATCTCACCTTAGGCTGTACTACTTTCACTTATTTCGTTTAAATGACATGCTACCCTTTGTCATATCCTCCAATGGAGTCCCTATGGGAGACCTCCGATTCATCGGGGGGAGATATCCCTAACACATTCTCCAAGAGATTTCTCCTCCGCCGCTGGCGGAGTCGAAATGACAAGGCGCTACGCTCTTACGAAATGAAAACTTGTTTTTGCTGTCATTCCGAACCTCGACGGAGTCGAGAGTGAGGAATCTCTTTCACTAAAAATTCTACAAATTTTGATGAGATTCCCTCCCAATTAATCATGGGTCGAAATGACAGGGAACACTTTGTCATATTGACACTTCCATGGCGGAGTAGATATCTCTCTTCATTCTAGTACGGCAAAGCAGTTAGCCAAATATTGAGATTGACAAAGTGGTTAAAATTTTTTAATCATTCATCAGTTCAGCTATCCAACCATTCTTTTATTAAAGGTAAGAATGTATCAATAAAATATTTTGACAAAAAGAACGAAAATTTGATTGAGGATATTATATAGTAATAGAAACCACAACTGTCCAAAATAAATTGAATGAGAATGCGTTTTGGACAAAAACTCTTTCTAAAAAATTCTATTTGCAACCAACCACCCCATCCCAAATCCTTCCCATTCCGGAGGGGACGGGCTTACGTAATTCAATATTTGCACAAATGATAATGGAATGGGGTGGGGGAGAACCCTGACTGAGATTGTATTGATTTAAAGAGCGCTGATTACAAATCTTAGAATTCATCTATTCAAATTGAACAGCAAAAATTTTTCCGATTGTTTTGAACACAAAATGACGTATCGAAAAAATTTTAAGGGATTGTTTGGGGAAATTTGAATGAAAGTCTCCTAAATAAAAGATTATCGCGTTTTTTAATAATCAAAAAAATATTTTGGACAGCAATGAGAGAAACCAAATAAAATATGATGCAACGCTACCTAAGTTATCGGATTTAAAATTGAATCCATGCGATTTTTAGGAAATATACTTACTTTTGTCGCTATAATACAGCAATTTTAGCCACTTTTTGTGAATTTAAGTTAAAGAAAGGGAGATTTTGCAATTCAAAATCTCCCTTTGAGTTTTCAAATTACTTATTTACCTGAAATGTTACGTCGCCTTCGGCAAAATATTTTACAATTTGATTTACAGCCGCAATGCCGGCGTTAATGTTGGCTTCCGCCGTTTGAGCGCCCATCTTTTTAGGAGTAAAATAAACGCGACCCGGGAATTTTTCCTTCAGACTCTCGGCGTTGTCCGGCGCAATGTCGGAAACATATTTGAAATCCTCCCGTTCCGCCAATATTCTTTCAATGTCCGCTTCGTTAATTACTTCCTTGCGGGCTGTGTTCAAAAGCGTGGCGCCTTTTGGCATGCGGGAAAGCAGGGAGTAGTTAATCGAATTTTTTGTTTGCTCGGTAGCGGGAATGTGCAACGAAACGTATTGATTTTGCGAATAAAGTTCCTCCACGCTTTTAACGGCTTTTACGCCGTCCGCCAAAATTGCTTCTTCCGGAATGAACGGGTCGAAGGCGGAAACAATCATCCCGAAACCGTCCTTTGCAATTTTAGCCACTAATTTACCGACGTGCCCGTAAGCGTGAATGCCCAGCGTTTTGCCTTTCAACTCGGTTCCGGGTTTGCCGTTGTAAAATCCGCGGGCGGCGTAAACCATTAGTCCCAACGCCAATTCCGCCACTGCGTTGGAGTTTTGCCCGGGCGTGTTCATTACAACAACGCCTTTTTCGGTAGCGGCTTGCAGGTCGATGTTGTCGTAACCTGCGCCGGCGCGAACAACTATTTTCAGATTTTTAGCCGCATCCAGAACTTCCCTTGTTACCTTGTCGCTTCTTACAATTAAGGCGTCGGCGTCTTTTACCGCTTCAAGCAATTCTTCCCGACCGGAATATTTTTCCAGCAAAGCAAATTCGAAACCGTTTTGCCCGGAAATTTCTTTAATTTTCTGAACCGCCGCCTCTGCGAACGGTTTTTGAGTTGCCGCTAATATTTTCATCTTGTCGTCTCCTTATTTTAGCATTGGAATTTTAATCCCGAATTTTTTAGCGTTTTGAATGGCTTTTTCGTATCCGGCGTCGGCATGGCGCGCGATGCCCAGCCCGGGATCGTAAGTTAACACATTTTCCAAACGCCATTCGGCTTCTGGCGTTCCGTCGGCAACCACAACCATTCCTGCGTGAATAGCTTTGCCGATTCCAACGCCTCCGCCGTGATGAACCGAAACCCAGCTTGCCCCGCCGATTGCGTTCAGCAAAGCGTTAAGAATAGGCCAATCGGCGATTGCGTCGCTGCCGTCCTTCATTCCTTCGGTTTCTCTGTTGGGCGAAGCCACCGAACCGCAATCCAGATGGTCGCGTCCGATTACAATGGGCGCGGAAACTTTTCCCGAGGCTACCAATTGGTTAAATATTTTTCCCATTTTAGCCCGTTCGCCGTAGCCCAGCCAGCAAATGCGCGAGGGCAATCCCTGAAAATGAACTTTTTCCCGGGCAAGTTTA
>JALWSN010000545.1 GCA_027080245.1 Ignavibacteriales bacterium
TGGTGTACGTCCAGCAACCGGCGGGGCGTAAACAAGCTGCGAAAAGGCGGAAATAAATAGAAAGGTTGGGATTAAAAAAAACGAAAAACTGAAATCGTAAATCAACAGTCTGAACATCCATTCCTCCAACAATGCATCCATCCAAATATTCTGCGCTCGACAAAAAGCAAAGACTTGCTCCCATTAAAAAACATGTCAATGTAAAACAGGAAGTTTGTAGCGGATTGGTTTTTCGCCCCGCAAGCTGCGGTGCGAAAAACAATCTGCGAAGAATTATTAAAAGGAGTAAATAAATAAAAGTGTCGGGAGTCAAGAAAAATCGAAAATCGTCAATAAATTAAAACAATAATTACCTGCTCAATCGATGGATTCATCTCGTCAAATACCGCAAAATACTGAGTTTTTCTCAAAGAATGCCACGAAGGTCAGAGCATCTAAAAATCTAATAATCCTTTTGTTCAATATTCAGAACTCATCTCATTGGAAAGGTTTAAGTCTCCTGAATCCGGAAACTCATTTTCCCTTTAATTTTTACAATCATTTTAATTTGATTATTTTTATTTTATTTATTATTTAAATTTAAAAATTCAATTTTTACTGATTAAAAAACGCGAGGCGATAATGAAATTTTCACTAAACGTAGACCACGTGGCAACCGTAAGAAACGCTCGTGGCGAAAATCAACCCGATCCTGTTACGTTTGCGTTAATGGCTGAAAAATTCGGTGTGGACGGTATTGTTGTTCATTTGAGGGAGGACAGGCGGCATATTAACGAGCGGGACGTCAGATTACTGAGAGAGTTGCTTAAAACCAAATTAGATTTGGAAATGGCCGCCGTTGATGAAATTATTGAAATTGCCCGCGACGTTCAGCCGGATCTGGCGACGCTTGTGCCGGAAAAAAGGCAGGAGCTAACAACAGAAAGTGGAATTAATGTGATTGACAATGTTGAGCATTATCGTGACGCTATTAAAACTTTGCACGAAGCTGACGTCCCCGTTTCTCTTTTTATTGAACCCGATTTGGCGCAAATTGACGCTGCGGCTGAAATAAACACGGATTTTATTGAAATCCACACGGGCATTTTCGCGAACGCAGAAAGCGAAGATGAAATGTTCGAGGAATTGGACAGAATCCGCGTAGCTGCCCGTCACGCTAAAAAATTAGGTTTGGGGGTAAACGCGGGTCACGGATTGAATTACGTTAACATTAAAGAATTTCTCTCTATTCAAGAAATCGACGAACTTAGCATTGGGCATGCGGTTATTTCTCACGCGCTTTTTGTCGGATTGGAGCGCGCCGTAAAAGAAATGCTCCTTTTGATTGAGAAGTATCATGGGGCGGCAAAGCGGGATTTTTAATTATGAATTATGAATGGTGAAATTATTTCCGTTCAAAATAAATTTATTGATTAAGAAAAACGTGAAAATTTTTTATTTGGGAGACTTTCTTCAACTTCAAAAAGCAATCCTCTAAAATTTTTCGCTGCGTAATTTTGCTGTCCAAAATGTATTGTAAATTTAATATTTGAAATAGAAATTTATTTTAATGAGTAAATAATTTTTACGGAATTAACCTTTGACTTTAATTAAAAATTCGCGCGATTTTAAAAATCTAAAAAGGAAATTAGATTACCATTACAAATTTTTCGACAAAAACCAAATTTCGCCCGACCCACTTGAATTTCCCCACAAGTTTAAAAGCGAGCCGGACGTAGAAATTTCCGCTTTTGTGTCTTCTGTTTTTGCTTACGGCAACATAAAGCAAATAATAGCCTCGCTCAAAAAGATCCATTCAATACTTGGCGATTCCCCTTATGATTTTGTGTTGAATTTCAACTCTGACATTAATCCTTTCGAAAGTGTTAACCACAGATTTTACCGACAGGCGGACGTTTTTGCGCTTTTTAAAATCTTAAATTTTGTCTGCTTGAATTACGGTTCGCTCAAGAAATTCTTTCTTTTGTATTACTTCCCCAACACTGAAAATTTGAAAGATTCCATGGAATTTTTCTCTAATAACCTAAAAAATTTAGCCTGCCGGCTGAATCTTCTAACAAAAGGGGTGAAATTCATGTTCCCTTCGCCTTCAAGCGGCAGCGCTTGCAAAAGGATTAACTTGTTCCTTCGCTGGATGGTTCGTAAGGATGATTTGGATTTTGGATTGTGGAACGAAATAAAACCTTCCCAGTTGATTATTCCCGTGGATATTCATATTGCTACGATTGCCCGCGAATTAAGGCTGACTAAAAGAAAAAATATTTCCTGGAAAATGGCTGAAGAAATAACGCAAAATCTGAAGTTGTTTAATCCTACCGACCCTATAAAATACGATTTTGCCCTTTGCCATATCGGTGCGAGAAAAATGAATTTTTAAATGAAATATTGAACCGTTCCCTTCCCTCCGGAAAATTCAGAAAGATTGAAAATTCCTCAAAAAACCTGCCGAAAAATCTTCAAGTGCGTAAAATTAGCCACTTATTAAAAGCAAATCCTTAGAAAATAACTCTTTTACCCAATTTTCCCTTGGCATTAAACTTGAATGTTTAATGGAAAAAATTGGATTAAAAAATGAGCGTAAATCAAGTTAAACTTTTGGGAAAATATCTTGATTTTCTCGTTGAAAAAAACAAAGTAATAACCGAAAATATTGCCAACAGAGACTCGGTAAATTACCGTCGTAAGGACATTACTTTTCAGGAGTACCTTGAAAAAGAAGAATCGGGACAATTAAAAACAACCGAACCGCAACATTTTAAACGTTCAGTTTTTGACGAGTCCAAGTTAATTAATTTAAAACCAAGCGGAAATTACGACATCGACAACGGCGAGGTTAACATTGAAAACGAAATGGCTAACCTTGCTAAAACAACGCTAAAGTTCGAATTTGCAACTAAGCAATTAGGCGATTATTTCAAAAAATTACACACCGTTATTAAAGGCGGAGGATTTTAAT
>JALWSN010000546.1 GCA_027080245.1 Ignavibacteriales bacterium
CTTTCTTCCGCTTCTCAATAATTCAAACAACTTTTTAGCTTCGAGCGGGAGACGGGACTCGAACCCGCGACCAACAGCTTGGAAGGCTGTGACTCTAGCCAACTGAGTTACTCCCGCTTAAAACAAAATTTTGCAATACGCAAAGAACAGGCTTTTGCGTCGCCTTTCCACATTTACAATTTATTAACCGGATTAGATTGACGAAGTACGAAATCCGAAGGGCTCGTATTCTCCTTCATCAATCTTTCAATGTGGGGAGGGAGGGAATCGAACCCCCTCAGGCGACAGCCAACGGATTTACAGTCCGCCCCGACTCTCCAACTTCGGCGCCTCCCCAAGTTTTCAAAATTAACGAGCAACAAATATAATTTTTTTTAAAAATAATTGCAAGCGATTTTTTGAAATAAAAAATGCCCTCGATTAAACGCTTGTTTTTTTAACCGGGAAGTCCCAATCCGTTGCGCCAAATTACCGCCCGAGGAAATAAAATAATTTTACAAACCGCATTTACTCTTTGTCGATTTGAAAAACCGGCAGAATGTCCACTGGTAAATCCTTTAATTTTGCCGTGAGGTTTTTCATCGACTCGCTCATGATTGCGTATTCGGCAATAAGATTTTTAGCGGCTTTGTAATCGCCTGTGGCTTGAATTGTTAAAATGCGCGAAGCCAATTCTTTCAGCACGGGGTAAGCGCGTTGAAAATCGACTTCCACCCTGTTGATTTTTTTGCGGTAAACATAGCCGCCGTTGTTCAACATGAAATTGTAAATTATTGCGTTGCCGCCGCCGTGCGCCTCGTTAATGCCGAATCTTACCGAGCGAAAAATTCCAGCCAGGAAGGTTGCCCAAATTTCTTTTTCGTACGAAGGCGGAAATTCTTTTTTCTTAATCATGAAAACATTGTTAAGCATGCCCAGCACGTCGGCTTTGCATTCTTCCAGAGTGGAATAAGTTTCGCGAAGTTCTTTATTTACGGTTGTCTTCTTCCCGTTTTTGTAAATTATTCCAGGTCCCAATCCGTGTGAAATTTCGTGCATTAGGGAGTGATTAAAAAAAGCTTTGAAGGTTACGTAATTTAAGTCCTCGTCCGTCAGAACCCTTTCGGCAATAGGGAACAACAACTTTTTAAATTTAGCTTCGTGAATGTTCTTCAGCATTACCTTTTTGGAGCCCTTTGCTTTGCGAACCCTTTCGTCGTTAGGCAAATTGAACGCAAGCGTTTGAACGCCCGCTTTGGCGTCTCCCGCGCAGTAAACTTCGTCGACCACTTTAATGGGAGATTGGCTGCCGCGGTTAAAGTTTTTGTATTTGTCGGGAATGGGGAGATTTGCCTCCATTTCTTTTAAATATTTAGCGAATCTTTTTAACTTCGCCGTTTCGTCGGGGTTCACAATTGTCAGGAAGGATTCAAACGAAGCTTTGTAATTAAACAATCCGTCCTCGTAAACCTCGTAAGGACCAATTACAACTTCAATATCGTTGTCCTTTAAATCCATCCAGTCCATATCGCTTTGGTAATAATCGTTAGTAAGGAAAGCTTTGGCGCGCGAGCGCAGATATTTCCGCAAGGAGGGATTGTCGGCATAGTTCGCCGCTTCGGAAAGCAAGCGGGAAATTTTTTCAAGTTTATTTTTGTAAGCCTCCGAATAGGGAATAGCTACGAGATTTTTTCCTTTTCTGCGAATAACGGTAAAGGAAGAAGTAAAAGCCTTTTCGTCGCCGGGATGATTTTTAATCCAATTTTCGAATTCGTTTTTAGTCATGTCCGCCGGGTAGAAATTTGCTCCAAGCGGTTTTTTTTCTTCGCCCCAAAATGGCTTGTCGCCTTCCAGTCTGTCGAACGGACCGAACATAATATTAAAATATTTCAAAGCAAGTTTGTCCTCCGGCAGAGAGCTTTCTTCCAATTGCCGCCGGATTTCAAAATTTTTTGAATAGACTTGTTCCAGGTAAATTTCGTCAATTAGTTTAGAAGCCTGGTAAAGTTTTTTCAACACAACTTGTTGGCGTTTGTCCAAAAGTTTTTTATTGTAAGTTATTTCGGTTGGAACAAATTTTTTTAATTTTTCCTGAAGCATTTTAACTCTCTCGGTGTTTGATTTTTTCTGACAGCCTGCAAATATTAACGAAAACGCAAAAATTACGGAGAAAATTTTTCCTGTAGTTTTCATTTGGGGCTCCTCTTAAATTACGTAAATTAAAAACATAAGTTAAAAAATTTTTAAATAAAATATTTACAATATTCAATTTTTTTTCTTCTCCGCCTTCTCGGCAGCAATGCAAGGTTTGGCTTAACTAAGGCGCGACGAGTTTGTCTCCGCCCACGTGCTGCAGGATACGCACAGTTATGCCAGATGATTGATGGATACATTGTCGGATGGAGAGGGGAACAGAGATAAAAATTACAGCTTTAGCCACATTGTTTTAACTACAAATTAGATTAAAACCAGGTATGATTACTTTGCTTTTTTAGCCGTCGAATGAAGACGGCTATTTCCGCTAAAATAGTTGGTTAATGAAATAGTTTTGTTAAAAAGACTTAAGCTTTCGCGTTAACACGCGGCTTTGGCAACGCCATCCCGTTGAGATGGCAGTGAGGATTTACTTAGAAAATCCAAAACTTTTCCAAAATCGTTTTAACGGTTTACCAACACCAACAAATTTTTTTCTAAAGTATCGGAAGTTTTTATTTCGATACCTTAGGCATCGTTTACTGCTTTTCAATATACATTCGCCCCTTTGGGGTCGAAAGACCATTTTTCCCCGTTCACTGGATAACCACGAAGAGTTTATACAACAAAATGCGGGAGGTTCAATATCATTCTTGTTGAAGCATCTTCCTTTATTTTCGGTATGCATTTCGCGATGTTACCATGTAGAACAGGTTAATTGGACGCTTGAGTAATTATTTTCAATTTAATTGATTTCCGATTGCCGAC
>JALWSN010000547.1 GCA_027080245.1 Ignavibacteriales bacterium
AATTTCGGCTTTTATTAAAAGTTTGCGGGGCAGCGACCCCGACGCGGCGTTGTACTGGATGGCGAGAATGCTTGAAGGGGGCGAGGACCCGCTGTTCATCGCGCGGAGGATGGTTGTGTTAGCTTCGGAAGATATTGGCAACGCTTCTCCAAACGCGCTGGTTCTTGCGGAGGCTTGTTTTTCGGCGGTTCACAAGATTGGAATGCCCGAAGCCCGCATTATTCTCGCTCAATGCGCAACTTACCTTGCCTCGGCTCCCAAAAGCAACGCTTCGTACAAAGCAATCGAAGCGGCTTTCAAAGACGTAAAATCAAAACCGCTTTACCCCGTTCCAAAACATTTAAGGAACGCGCCTACAAAATTAATGAAAGAGATTGGCTATTCGCTTGGCTACAAATATCCTCACGAATTCGAGTTTAATTTCGTTGAAGAAAATTATTTGCCGGAAAAGTTAAAAGGAAGACAATATTATTTCCCCTCGGAAAACGGTCAGGAAAAGAGATTGAAAGATTGGTTGAAATTTTTGTGGAAGGGGAGGAAAAAATATTAGAACGCTTGTTGCTTATTCTAAGCGCGAGCGCGCAAATTAGACCAGGGTTAACCCTTTTTGCGCTAATTAAGAATTTTCCTTAACCCTCTCCATTTCAATTGCCTTGCGCACGAAACCTTCGGCAAGTTCAAGTCTGCGTTTGGCTTCTTCCAAATTCACTTTTGCCAGAATCATTACAAGGGCGGTTTTGACGTGCCCGTTAGCTTTTTCCAGATATTCCTCCGCCTCGCGGTAGGAAACGCCCGTAATTGTCATTACTATTCTTTTCGAGCGTTCTACCAATTTCTGATTTGTCATTTGCAAATCAATCATCATGTTTTCGTAGACCTTACCCATGCGCACCATTGCGGCGGTCGTAAGCATGTTGAGCACAAGTTTCTGAGCCGTGCCGCTTTTCATTCTTGTCGAGCCCATTATTACTTCGGGTCCAACGTAAGGGCAAATTGCCACGTCGACTTCCTCGATGTCGAAATCCTTTCTTGGATTGGTAGTAACGAACAACGTAGCCGCTCCCAACTCCTTAGCTTTTTTCACGGCGCCCACAACGTAAGGGGTTCTTCTGCTTGCCGCAATTCCGCAAACCACGTCCTTAGCCGTCACCTTTGCTTTAATTACGTCCTTGGCGCCGTTTTCCGGGTAGTCCTCCGCGCCTTCCTGCGCTACGAACATTGCGGCGTTGCCGCCGGCAATAAATCCCTTAATCATTTCCGGGTCGGTTCCGAAAGTCGGAGGGCATTCAGCCGCATCGATTACGCCAAGCCTGCCGCTTGTGCCGGCGCCGAAGTACAACAGTCTTCCGCCCGATTTTAATGCTTTGACGATTATTTCAACCGCCTGCTCGATGTAAGGCAGTTCTTTTTCCACTGCGAGCGGTACGGTTTTGTCCTCGTCATTAATGATTTTTAGAATTTCCCCCGTCGAAGCGATGTCGATGTTCATCGAGCGGGGATTACGCTGCTCGGTTGTAAGCTTGCTTAGTTCGTGAAATAATTTCTCTTTCTCTCTTCTCATCTCTCTATTTCTATTATTATTAATTTTTTCTCTTTCTCATTTTTCTCGTTTGTTGGTTTGTAATTTAAACTTTTTATTTCAATATTTTTAACGAAAGCTTTGAATCTTCCCTTTGCTTGCCGAATCTCCGCCGAAACGTCGCCGCCTTTTAACGAATAAACAAAGCCCTTCGACTTTAACAGCGGCAGCGAATATTCAATTAATTTTGCGAGGTTAACCGTGGCGCGGCTAACGGTTAATTCGAACCTACCGCCGAATTCGCGAATAAATGATTTTTCTTCCACTCTCGCATTTGCGGCGCGAACGTTCGGCAAATTTAAATCTTTAATAAAATCCCGCACGGCAAAATATTTCTTTTTTGTAGAATCCACAAGTAAAGCTTCGGGAAATTGCATTACAATTGCCAAAGGAATTCCCGGCAGTCCGCCTCCCGTTCCGATATCGACGAAGTTGGAAATGTTTGTTGGAAAGTATTTTGAAATAAAAGAAGAAATAAAAACATGATTTTCAATTACGTTGGCTACGTCCTTGCGGGAAATTAAATTTACGGATTGATTTTTTTGAACCAGAAGCAGAGCGTAATTAGCTAGTAAATTCAGTACTTTTGCGCTTAGCGGCATGTTGTTAGCCTGAAAATAAAGAGAAAGCTCATTTCGGTATTTTTCAAGTAATTCCAAAGCCGCCTGAATTTAATTCCTAATGTAAACCAAAAGCACCGAAATATCCGAAGGCGAAACGCCTGAAATTCTAGAAGCTTGACCAATGGAGCGTGGGCGCACTCGAGTGAGTTTTTCCCTGCCTTCTGTGGAAATTGCTTTAATCGACCAGTAATCAATTCCAGCCGGAATTTCCAGAGCCTCCAATTTCTCGACCTTTTTAACTAATTCTTTTTGCCTCTCGATGTAGCCCTCGTATTTCAATTCAATTTCCAATTGATTAATCACCTTTGGATTTGCAAGCAGGGCGTTAACAGTCGGGTGTTTTTCAGCGTCAATTCTTAAGAGCAAATCTTTCAATTTAATTTTAGGTCTTTTAATCAAGCGCGCGGGCGTTTCCTTTTCGCTTATCGGCGAATCTTCAACCTTAAGCAACAGGTCGTTTACCTCTTCCGGTTTTAATTTTACCTTGTTCAGAAATTCCTTTCCGTTTACAATCAGCGTTTCCCGTCTTTGCAAATCGGAGTACAATTCCTTTGGGATTAAACCGAATTCAAAACCGTACTTCATTAAGCGGCGGTCGGCGTTGTCCTGCCTTAGGAGCAAACGGTGTTCCGAACGGGAAGTAAACATTCTGTAAGGCTCGTCGGTGGATTTACCCACAAGGTCGTCGATTAGCACGCCAATGTAAGCCTCGCTGCGTTTCAGGAT
>JALWSN010000548.1 GCA_027080245.1 Ignavibacteriales bacterium
GAAAGAAGCTTCCGAAGGTAAACTTAACGGAATTCTGGAATTCTCGGTTGAACCGCTCGTCTCTTCGGATATCGTGGGTAATTCCCATTCCTGCATTTTCGATTCCCTCTCTACAATGGCTAACGGCAGATTGGTTAAAGTTGTTGGCTGGTACGACAATGAATGGGGATATTCCTGTAGGGTTGTAGACTTGCTGAAAAAAATTGCCGAATTTTAATAATCGCGCGGCGGGTTTTCCGTCGCGCTTCTTCTAAATCTAAAGGGTGAAAAATGAACAAACTTTCTATTGAAGAAGTAAATTTTAATCGTCTTAAAGTTCTTGTGCGCGTGGACTTCAACGTGCCGCTGGATGAAAATCAAAATATTACCGACGACAGAAGAATCGTTGCGGCTTTGCCTACTATTGAAAGACTAATGCAGCAAGGGGCAAAAGTTATTTTAGTAAGTCACTTGGGACGCCCTAAAGGCAGCAGAAAGCCGGAATTTAGCTTGAAGCCAGTCGCTGAAAGGTTGAGTCAATTGCTCGAAAAGGAAGTGAAATTCGTTGACGATTGTGTTGGCGAAAAAGTTGAAAGAACAATTGAAGAGATGAACTTCGGAGAAGTTTTGTTGTTGGAAAACGTTAGATTTTACAAAGAGGAAACCGAAAACGACCCCGGCTTTGCAGAAAAGCTCGCCATGCTGGCTGACATTTACGTTAACGACGCTTTCGGAACGGCTCATCGCGCTCATGCTTCCACTGTTGGCGTAGCTAAATATTTTGAGAAACGGGTTGCCGGTTATTTAATGCAAAAGGAAATTGATTACCTCGGCAACGCTATTGAAAATCCTGTCCGACCCTTTGTGGCAATTCTGGGCGGGGCTAAAATTTCCGGCAAAATTGACGTAATCGAAAATCTCTTCAACAAAGTCGATACTTTAATAGTTGGCGGAGGAATGGCCTTCACATTTTTGAAAGCAATGGATTACAACATTGGAAAATCTTTGCTGGAAGAAGAAAAATTAGAACTGGCTAAAAACATTTTGAAAAAAGCTGAAACAAGCAACGTTCAGTTTTTGCTCCCTGTGGACGTAGCGGTTGCCAGCGAATTTTCCAACGAGGTTGAATCGGAAGTTTGCGATGTTGACAACATCCCGCCCGACAAAATGGGGCTGGACATCGGACCCAAAACAATTAGTCTTTTTAAGTCAGAGATTGTGCGCGGTAAAACTATTGTGTGGAACGGTCCGATGGGCGTTTTCGAATTTGAAAAATTTTCGCAAGGTACAGTGGCTGTTGCCGAAGCCCTTGCGGAAGCCACTTTGGAAGGCGCCGTTACTATTGTTGGAGGTGGAGATTCCGCTGCGGCAATTAAAAAATTCGGCTTCGAAAATAAAGTCTCTCACGTTTCCACAGGCGGAGGCGCTTCGCTGGAATTCCTCGAAGGGAAGGTTTTGCCAGGCGTGGAAGCTTTAACGGACGTTTAGATTTGTTGACTTCTGAAATATTTTGACAGTTGAACTGTCAAATTGATTTAGCCGTACTAATTGTTTAAGTTTACAGGAAATTATTTTAAATTGATTTGTAAAAAATTAAAAGGAAACGATGAGTCTTTACGATAGAGATTATTACCGCCCCACCAGCTTTGGCGGATTTCACCTCTTTCCGCCGGTAATAAAAAATTTGCTGATAATTAACGTTGTGGTTTTTTTCTTCCAGTTTATTTTCGGCAATTTGAGTTTTAACGGAATTCCCGGCGATTACATTTTGAATAGATATTTTGCTCTGAACCCAATTTCCGGAATTGACCCCCTGGGGCAGCCTTACAATTTTCAAATATGGCAGTTGATTACTTACCAATTCATGCACGGCGGATTCTGGCACATTTTCTTCAATATGTTAATGCTCTGGATGTTCGGAATGGAAATTGAAAATATTTGGGGCGGACAAAAATTTTTAATTTATTACCTACTTTGCGGAATTGCAGGCGGACTGTCTCAGGCTTTCATTTCTCCTTTGCTAGGTCATTACGCAGCTTACACAATCGGCGCTTCGGGAGCGATTTTCGGCGTGATGATTGCCTTTGGAATGATGTTTCCCGACCGTTACATCTTCTTGATTTTCCCCCCGATTCCCATGAAAGCAAAATATTTAATTGGCTTTCTGGTAGTTTTCGAATACCTTTCTGTTGGCAATGCCAGCGAACCCGTTGCGCATCTGGCGCATCTGGGCGGGGCGTTCGCGGGATTCGTTTTTATTCTTTACGACCGTAAAAAAGGAATTAATTTTTACAGATTGTCCGCTCTCCTTAGAAGTTTGTTTCAACCCAAACCTAAGAGTAAAAGACCTGCTAATTTCAGAAAACCTGTTTATCGCGACGAAGATTCTATTGTCGACGCCGATTTTTACGAAATCAACGACGAAGACGAATTCGAAATTACTCAGGAAGAAATAGATAGAATACTGGACAAAATCAGTCAAAGCGGCTACCAGAATTTAACCGAAAGAGAAAAGAGAATTTTATTTGAGGCAAGCAAAAGAAAATAAAATTGTTTTTCTTCTTGTTTTTTTGATTTTTCTTTTCGCAAACTGCGGCGGAAATTCCAACGTAAAACTGGAACGATTGGCAAAAGTTTACGCGCGACTTATTTTTACGTCCCAGTTGTACGCGGGCTTACCCGATTCAATCAAATCCCGGAGGAAAAAAATCTTTAATCAATTTCACTTAACCGAAGCCGAGTATTTTAAAAAACTAAAGTCCATTAAAGCCGACGCTGAAACGTGGAACCATTTCTTCGATGTTGCGGAAAAAGAATTGAACAAAATGAAGAGTAAAAAGCGGCGTTAATCTTTCCATCCCTTCAACAATTCATTGAAAAAGAAAAAGTGTTCCTTAATGCTTTTTTTCCAATAAGAATGAGTATGCCTGCCCGGTTG
>JALWSN010000549.1:0-694 GCA_027080245.1 Ignavibacteriales bacterium
GCGTCCGTCTTCCCTAAGCCTGATGGCAATGCCCGTGTGCCCTACGCCAAGCCCTTTAATGCCGGTAGTAAGTAACAGAATATCCCCGCTTTTAATTTTGTATTCAACTCTTGCAATCTTGTTTTGAGGAATGTAATAATAATGCCTGCGGTTAATTTCTTCTTCTATCTTTTTAAGCTTCGGCACAAGTTCGGGATGTTCTTTTAACCTTTTGTAAAGTTTGAAATGCGCGGACATGAAATCAATTTTCTTTTTGTATGGAACGCCTCCTATTTCTTTCGTTATGTCTTTTACAATTCCGCGCTTTTGATTGTCGTATAGCCAATCAAGCGCGTAATGCAAGCGCGAAAGGTAGCCGTTCAATTTTCCGCCGCGGTAACGGATGGTTTCAATTTGCTTCAAGTAATCTTTGAAGGAAAGTTCGTTTAATTTAACGCACCTTGCAAGCGCAAGGGTCGATTCGTAAAATGTGTAGCAATCCAGCCCAGAAAGATGAACGGTTAGTCTTTCCGTATTCCCAACTTCAAGTGTGTGCGCCTGGTAAGGCGTTCCAAGAAAGCTTTTTCCAATTGCAATCATTACTTGGTTAATTGGCTTTTGCGCTAATTTTTCCGAAACGGCAATTTGGAATTTACTTTTGCAAATTCCAACGTCGGAAGAATCGTAATTTGCCTGAGCAAAAAGAGCGAAAGGC
>JALWSN010000549.1:704-2912 GCA_027080245.1 Ignavibacteriales bacterium
ACATCACTCATGTGATTTACTCCAAATAATTTGTGTGTAAAAGCGCTTGATGGCGCTTTAGTAAAATAAGCAAGTATTTTGTAATCATATCGGCAAATCCTCCTCTTCTGTCTGCGTTGGCGAAACATCGCCCTGCGGTTGAGCATCGTGAAAGATGTCGAGGTTCTCAAACCGAGCATATTCGTTAATGAACTTAAGTTTAACAGAGCCCACAGGACCGTTACGCTGCTTGCCGACGATAATTTCCGCCAGTCCTTCGGTAGGGTTGCCGTCCTTGTCGGCGGTAATGCCGTAAACTTCGGGACGGTAAAGAAGAAGAACAACGTCGGCGTCCTGCTCGATTGAGCCGGATTCTCTTAAATCCGAAAGCATAGGGCGTTTGTCGTGCCTTTGTTCAACGGCTCTGTTCAACTGCGAAAGGGCGATTACCGGAATGTTCAGTTCTTTAGCCAAAGCTTTTAGCGAGCGGGAAATTATTGAAATCTCCCTTTCCCGATTGTCGTTTTTCCGCTTGCCCTCAACGTCAACCAACTGTAAATAATCTACAATTATCATGTCGATGTTTCTTTCGGCTTTTAGTCTTCTTGCTTTGGCTCTAATTTGCAGAATTGTTTGAGCGGGGGTGTCGTCAATAAAGATTTTCGCGTTGCTTAGCTTGTCGGCAATCCGCCCCAGCTTTTGCCCTTCGGATGCTTTGAACCTACCCGTCCTGATTTTATGAGCGTCGATGCGCGCTTCGGAAGAAATCAAACTGGTTGTTAATTGCAGTGTGGACATTTCCAGGCTAAAAATTGCGATTGCAGCTTTATGGTCAACTGCTGCGTTCCTTGCCAGCGAAAGTGCGAAAGCCGTTTTACCCATCGAGGGTCTTGCGGCTACAATAATTAAATCCGATTTCTGAAATCCGCCCAACAGCTCGTCCAACGCTTGGTAACCGCTAGGCACGGAAAATGTGGAAATATCGTGCGCGTGAATAGCCATGATGTATTCGTAGGCTTCCTTAAGAGCTTTGTCCATTGATTTGTAAGATTCTCTAAAGCTCTCTTCGGTAATGCTAAAGATTTCGGACTCGGCTTCGTCCATCAGCTCGAAAACGTCGTCGGCGCCCTGGTAAGCTTTCGAGGCTATTTCCAGCGTAGTGGAAATAAGTTTGCGAAGAATCCACTTTTCCAGAACTATTCTGGCGTGGTATTCAACGTTAGCGGCGGAGGAAATATCCTGCACAAGTTGCGCAATGTAAGCTGCGCCTCCGGCCTGCTCCAATTTGCCGGATTTTTTCAGTTCCTCGAAAACAGTAATCGTGTCCACGGGCGAGTTGTTGTTCGAAAGGAACTGCATTGCTTGGTAAATTACTCTGTGCTTATTTTCGTAAAAATATTCCGGCTTAAGCAGCTCCTCCACTTTGGGAATTGCCTCGTTGTCCAGTAGCATTGCGCCCAGAACCGCCTGCTCAACTTCAATTGCTTGCGGCGGAGTGTTTGCAAATTCTTTCAGCTTTTCAAAATTTTCTTTTTTAATCATTTGCTTCCCTGCAGTAATTCGTCGTAAAGTTTTCTGAATTTTTGGACGTCTTCCCATGCAAATTTTTTCCAATGGGGATTCCGCAACAGCGCCGCCGGGTGGTAGGTTACCATTGTTTTAACGCCGTTGAATTCAAAAACCTTACCGCGCAATTTTGTAAGCGACGTGTTTTTTTTAAGCAAACCCGTTGCGGCTACAAGTCCTAACGCCAAAATTAGTTTTGGCTTTACCAGCTCGATTTGCTTGTAAAGGTAAGGCAGGCAGGTTTCCATTTCCGCCGGCAGAGGATTTCTATTTTGGGGCGGACGGCATTTGACGATGTTTGCAATGTAAACTTCTTCCCTGCGGAAATTGATTGCTTTTAAAATGTCGTTTAACAATTTGCCCGCCCTGCCTACGAAGGGCTCGCCCAGTCTGTCTTCTTCCGCGCCGGGCGCTTCGCCAATCAGCATTACGTCGGCGCTTGGATTCCCAACTCCGAAAACAAAATTCTGGCGACCGCCGCCCAGCTGGCATTTCAAACAGGAATTAATTTTGCTTTCAAGCTCTTCCAGCGTTTCCGCCTTTTGAAAATCCTCCGCAAATAAACTCGAAGAAAGCTCCACTTCAATTTTTTCGGATGGGTTAAATTCCACGGCGGTTTTTCCCGAATTTTCCGATTCGTTCAAATCGAACTTTTCATAAAGC
>JALWSN010000550.1 GCA_027080245.1 Ignavibacteriales bacterium
GAAGGATTGCCCGCGCCGGCTGACAACCTGGCAGAGGCAAAATTTTTAACGGGAATTTTCGACGACTTAAACAAAGCAAACACTAAAAGCTACTTGCAAGAAATTTTTGAAATTTGCGGCTTTGAATACAAGGGCGAAAAATACGTCCTTTCGGATTTTGCGGAATTCGGTTTGGATTGGGACATCGACAGAACTAAAACGGTAGTGGGCTTAAATACCGGCTGCGGCGGGCGTTGGACTTCCCGACTTTGGCCTGAAAAATATTGGATTGAACTTACCGAAAAATTACTTGCTGCCGGCTTCGAAGTGATTTTACTTGGCGGAGAATTGGAGCACGAAAAAAATTCGAGAATTCAAAAAGCCACAAAAGCTAAGTATTTCGGGCATTTCCCGTTGCGAACTTTCGTTAACCTTGTAAATCAAACGCATTTGGTAGTTACAGCCGTTACAATGACAATGCACATTACCTTGGCCCTAAGCAAAAAAATAGTTCTGATAAACAACATTTTTAATCCTAACGAATTTGAATTGTTCGGACTTGGGGAAATCGTTCAACCGGAAAAGGAATGTCGTTGTTTCTTTAGTCAAAAATGCACCAATCAAGATTACCAATGCATGGATTACCTTTACCCGCAAACAATTTTTAATTTGGTTAAAAAACTTACTGATTAAACAGAACCTTTTAGGGCAAGGCAAATTAACTGACAAAGAAGAAAATAATTAAATGACTAAAATAACAATTATTTCGACCGCTTATCCTTTAAGGGGTGGAATCGCACATTACGTTGGGTTGCTTTACAAAGCTCTTTCTAAAAAGTACTCTACTGATGTAGTAACTTTTAAAAGGCAGTATCCTAAAATATTTTTTCCGGGTAAAACGCAAACCGAGGGCGACGAGGTTGAAAAAATCCCTACCGAAATATTAATCGATTCAATTAATCCTTTGAACTGGTTACGCGTTGGCTTAAAAATAAAAAGGCGGAAGCCCAATTTAATTATTTTCAAATACTGGATGCCATTCTTCGCGCCTTGTTTTTCAACAATCACGCGACTTGCAAAAAGGAACGGAGTAACAAAAGCGTTAGTAATCTGCGACAATGTAATTCCACATGAACGCAAAATTGGAGACTTGTTTTTAACAAAATGTTTTTTCAAACGAGTCGATTATTTTGTTACGATGAGCGATTCCGTTTCGAGAGATTTATTAAAGGTTAAACCTAACGCTGTTTACAAAACTCTTTTTCACCCTGTCTACTCTAACTTTGGCGCGCCCGTTCCTAAGGCTAAAGCACTTGAACGCCTTAGTATTAAAGCGCAAAACACGCTTTTGTTTTTCGGGTTCATCCGGGATTACAAAGGTTTGGACGTTCTTTTGAAAGCCGTAGGAATCTTAAAAAAACGACTAAGCTTTAAGTTAATAATAGCAGGAGAATTTTACGTCGACCGCTCCAAATACATTGATTTGATTGATGAATTAGGCATCAGTGATTTTGTAAGTCTTTTCGAGGAATTCATTCCCACTTCTGAAGTAAAATATTATTTTTCCGCCGCCGACGCTGTTGTTCTTCCTTACAAAAGCGCTACGCAAAGCGGAATAATGCAAATCTGCAACAACTTCCTTAAACCGGTTATAGCCACTAACGTTGGCGGACTCGGAGAAATTGTTAAGGACGATTACAACGGCTATTTGGTTGAGCCTAACAATCCCAATGCACTTGCAGAGGCTATTGAAAAATTTTTCCAGCGCAAGAACAAAATTGATTTTGCAAAAAATGTGAAAGTTGAATCGGACAAATATTCGTGGGAAAAATTTGTTGACGAAATGATTGAATTGACTAATCTAAATAGTGAAAAACAAAAATGAAAAAAGTTTTAATAGTAACATATTATTGGCCTCCGGCGGGAGGACCCGGCGTTCAAAGAGTTTTAAAATTTGTTAAATACCTGCCGCAATTCGGTTGGAAACCTTTCGTGCTTACTGTAAAGCATCCCGATGCACCCGCATACGACAACTCTCTTGCCGCCGACGTTCCGGAAGAAGCGGTAGTGATTAAAACAAAATCGCTTGAGCCATTTTTGCTCTACAAAAAATTTACGGGTAAAAAGCCAACCGACACAATTCCAAACGATGTTTTAATTCCGAAGGAAAACATTTCATTCCGAGAAAAAATTGCTCAGTGGGTTCGGGCAAATCTTTTCATTCCCGACGCTAAAATCGGCTGGATTCCCTTTGCCGTAAAAAAAGGAAGAGAAATAATTAAGAAGGAAAAAATTGACTTGATTTTTTCAAGCTCGCCCCCGCCAACCGTTGCCATTATTGGGCGAAAGCTTGCCAGGGCTACAAAAGTCAAGTGGGTAGCGGACTTCCGCGACCCGTGGCTTGAAGTAGTTTATTACCAAAAACTTAAGCGTAGTTCATTAACGGTTGCATTAGATTCCAAGATGGAAAAAAGAACACTTTCAAATGCCGACTCACTGGTTACAATAAGCAAGGACATTGCCGCCTTGCTTGAAAAAAAATCCGCCGGCAAAAAATGTTTTGTAATTCCAAACGGTTACGATGAAGCTGATTTTACTAAAGTTAAAAACAAAAACGAAAAATTCACAATCGCTTACACAGGGTCAATCTCAAAAGACCGCATCCCCCACCCCTTGTTCTCGGCGCTTTCAAAATTTAAAGAAGAAGGAATTACAAATTTGCGCTTGAAATTCGCAGGCAGGTTCGCGCCCGAGTTCAATGAGGAAATTTCGCGCAGAGGATTGGAAGAATATTTTGAACTTTCTTCCTTTGTCCCTCACAGCGAATCCACGAAAATACTTTTAGAATCGGATTGTCTGCTGCTCGTAATAGACGATGTGCCTAATAATAAAGGCTTTCTTACGGGTAAGATGTTTGAA
>JALWSN010000551.1 GCA_027080245.1 Ignavibacteriales bacterium
ATCGTGTTGTTTGGCAATCCGGAATTGTCCGATTTGTAAACTGTCCAATTTGCGCCGTCGAATTCAGCCAAGCCATCGTTAGTTCCAACCCACGCCGTTCCGTTAGCGTCGATTGCCACGGCGGCAACGGGAGCAGTTGGAAGCCCGGAATTGCTTGAACCGTAAGCAACCCAATTGCTTTGAGCCTTTAACTCAAAGGCAAAAGCAAAAAATACCAACAATAAAATTTTTCGCATTTTAACCTCCTTGAAAGACTAATTTTGCACATTTAATCATTTTATTAAAATCATTTTTCTACTTCTAACTAAATCCCCTGCTTGCAAGCGGTAAACGTAAACTCCGCTTGGCAAATTTCCAGCGTTGAATTGAACGGAATAGTTGCCCGGCTTTTGGAATTTGTTCACAAGCGTTTGAATTTCCCTGCCGAGAAGGTCGTAAATCTTTAACGTTACGCGCGTTTGCGTAAAATTACTTGTTTTAACGTTTGGAATGGAATATTCAATTTTCGTCGCAGGGTTAAACGGATTGGGGTAGTTTTGTTTTAATTCAAATCCAAATGTGGTTGGGTTGTTGTTCTTTACAGATGTTACCGTTGAATATTTAAAAATCGTCAGTCCCGTGTATTTAAAATCAGTCCAGTCGTAGCAGGTCGTCCACACCTCGGTTGAGTCCTTCTCCTCAAGCAAATCGAGGCTCAGAACATCGTTTGCTGGAATATTTGAATTTTCCTTGTAATAAAGGTAAACAGCTTTACCGTCGTACATTGCCAGCCCTTCCTCGCTTGTAGCAATCCACCACCTCCCCAACTTGTCAATTTTAATTGCGTTTACCGCGTTGTTAGGATTCCAGTAGTCGGCAAAATTCATTGAGCTCCAGCCGTACCCATCGTTCCAGCAAACCTTTCCGCCCTGAGTTCCCACAAAAATTTTTCCGTTTGAAAAGGTGGGACCTCCGTTTTCCAGAGTAATGGCATTGATCCATTTTGTCGAGTCATTTTCTATTGGCACGTTCTCCCAATTTTTCCCATCGTATTTGTAAAGCCCAAGGCTCGTGCCAATCCACACAACATAAGAAGTGTCGGACTTGGATTCTTCAATGGCAATCGAGCCCACGTTGCCGAATATCATTTTATTATTAACACCTGAAAACAAGGTCCATTTTTTGCCGTCGAACCTAAGAACGCCGTGGCGATAGGTGCCTACCCACAAAGCGCCTCTGCCGTCGGGATTAAACGGACCGCCATGCTGAGCCGCGAGGGAACGTATTATTAAACTTTCGTAGGGACCTAAATTAAAGCCCATATCCAAAGGCGTAACGCGGTACCACTTTGCGTTGTGCAAGTAAAACAAGCCATGATATTCACTTGCAGCCCAGAGGAAATCAGTTTCGTCTCTGATTACGCAATTGATGTGATTGTCGTTAATTAAAGAATTGCTCGCGTTAAAAGCGGTAAAAGTTCCCCCCTGCAACCTTACCGCGCCCGTGTCCTCGGTCCCAAGCCAGATGTTCGAAGCGTCCTGAATGTAAACGCTTAAAACATTGTCTGTGGGAATGTTTGAATTTTGCGTGTTAAGATTTTTCCAACTCTGAGGAAAAATTGCTCCGCCGAAAAGGATTAAAAAGATTAATGCTGATTTTTTCATGTTCTCCCCTTATTAAATTTAACTATTAAATTTTTAATTTTTAACTCGAACCATTTCCTGCTGAAAAAGGAAAACTAACTTGCCTTTCAATGTTAAGCAAATCACAAATGTTTTTTTAAAGCAAATATTATTCCTGTTAATAAAATTTGTTTTTCGGCTAAAAATGGAATTTTTTGAAAATCAGTGTTGCGTTTTAACGCTTCGGTGTAGCGGGCAAACGCTACATTTTTTTGTTTAATAATTTCATTTTCATTATTTTAATTCGTTAGGAAATCGACATTGTTGTAGTTAAAACTTCCCTTGCTCCGGCTTTAGGAATGAGAATCATTATTGAAATCTTTAACAAAAAGAACAACTCGCCTCCGGGCGAAGTCATTCCTTCGGGGAATTGTTGCAAAATGCGGGGGGCTATTCCAAAGGGATGGTTTTGCCAAAGGAGTGAGTTCAGGGATTAAATGAAAAGACTAATTTTACTATTTTTCTTAACTCATTCTTTCTTATTCGCTCAGAGAACATTCCTCCGCTGGGAAAAGCTACCCGGAATTAAAGCTAATTTGTCTACGGTAATTTGCGGGAAATCGGTTAATGATTTTTGGTATTTCGACCAAAACGGAACTTTGTTTCACAAACTTGGCAACGCAATTAAATCCTTTCCTTTCCTTAAAAGCTACAATCTTTCATATATCGTGGCTAAAAAAATAGCGGCTAACAAATTCATCATTACGGGCAATAACGCAAATTGGGAAACGTTTATTTTCTTTTTCAATAACGGCAAATGGAAAAGAGAAAATTTTGTAATTAAGGATAAGCCCATTAGCTCGATTGTGGTTTTCAACCAAAATTTAATTTACCTCGGGGGGAATTGGGGGGCGTTTTACAGATTTAAGAACAACCGTTGGGAAAGAATTAAAGCGCCATTTAAAAATCACATTAAAATTAAAAAAGACGGCGCGGGAAGAATCTGGATTGGCGTAAGGAACGAAGGCATTTTTTCTTACTACGCGGGTAAATTTCAAAAATACAAATTCGCCGGCTCGGAATCGAAGGATTTCAATCCGATAATAATAGGCGATTCCCTGCTTGGTTTTGCTTCGTCCGAACGCTTTTACCGGCTGAACAAAAAAACAGGCAATTTTGAAATTTGGAACAACGCCCCGCCAACGAATATTTTTTTGAAAGGCAAATTCGGTTTCCTGAAATTAAATCCTTTGTTCACGGGCAAAAAGGAGGATTTCTTAATACCTTCAAGGCTT
>JALWSN010000552.1 GCA_027080245.1 Ignavibacteriales bacterium
AACGCCGGCTAAAAATCTTGTGCCTGTCAACTGCGTAATACCGGCAGGATTAAAAAACATCGCCGACGGGTCGTTAGCCAAGCCGGCAAACGCTCCCCCCATTGCCATCGCCCTTGCGCTGTGTTCATTAATTTGAAATCCGCTTGCAAAGGCTTCTCCGCTTAAAAGGGAAATTAATGCGATTAGTGTAAATAATTTTTTGACCACGTAACCTCCTAAAATTTAGTTGATAATATTATGTGAGAAATAAAATGCAAAATAACATCTTATTTTAAATTATTCAATAGTAATCATAGGTTCGTTCTTTTCTACCTTGCTGCCTTCCTCTACAAAAAGTTTGACAACTTTGCCTTGCTTTGGGGACTTTATTTCGTTTTCCATTTTCATCGCTTCCAAAACCAAAAGTGGTTCTCCTTTCTTAACTTCCTCGCCAGCTTTTTTGAAAACTTTTAATATTAAACCCGGCATCGGAGAATTTACCTGTAATGCCGCGCTGCTTTCGCCGCTTTTGGCAAGTATTTTTCTCGACTTTTCCTCAAGCTCCGTTCTTGCAATTACTTCGTACTTCAAACCTTCCAGCGTAATGCAAAACTCGTTTCCCGAACGCTCGACCACCGGCGTTTCGTAAATAGAATCGTTAAATTTAAAAAGGTAAAGGTTGCCATTAATTTTTTTCAAATCGTACTTAAATTCCAATTCTCCTATCTTTCCTTTATCTCCGTTTAATTCTACTTCAAAATTTTTGTCCTTTATTGTTACGCTGTATTTACTCATATTTCAAAAGCTCCCACAAATTATTTTCGCTTACTGCGTTCTTGTTTGCTTGAATGGCTTTTCTTTTTTCCTTAAGAATTGCCGCAACAATAGCCGCTCTAATTTCGTGCTTACTGTAAAGTTCTTCCCTCCATTTTTCCGGCAGTAATGGGAATAGTTCTTCTTCAATGAAATTAATCGTAAAAGAAGCGTCGGTAAATTTGGGATGTTCAAGAACCCACCTCAGCAAATCAAGATTGGTAGTTACGCCGGCTATTTGGTAATTCTTCAACGCTTGCAACATTTTAGCTATTGCTTCCTTCCTATCGGCGCCCCAAACTATTAGCTTCGCCAGCATCGGGTCGTAATAAACCGTGACTTCGGATTGTACGTCGATACCCGAATCTACCCTTACGAACGCGCCAAGCGGAGCCTTGTGGTGCTTAATTACTCCGGTCGAAGGCATGAAATTGTTCGCCGTATCTTCTGCGTAAATTCTGCATTCAATAGCGTGCCCTTTCTGCCTAACTTCCGATTGATTAAAGGAAAGCTTCTCTCCCTCTGCAATTCTTATTTGTTCCTTTACAATGTCTATTCCTGTTACCATTTCCGTTACCGGATGTTCAACCTGGAGCCTTGTATTCATTTCAAGAAAATAAAACTCTTTCTTCTTTGCGTCAAACAAAAATTCAATTGTTCCGGCGTTAATGTAATTTGCCGCTTTGGCGGCTTTAACCGCCGCCCGGGTAATTGCCTTACGAATTTCTTCGTCAATCGACGGGGAGGGACTTTCTTCAATTATTTTCTGATGTCTCCTCTGCACGGAGCATTCCCTTTCAAAAAGATGAACCACGTTTCCGTGGCTATCGGCTATTATTTGCACTTCGATGTGTTTTGGATTCTCTACAAATTTTTCGATGTAAACGCTGCCGTCGCCAAAAGCTTTCAAAGCCTCGTTCGCCGCTCTTTCAAAAGCGCTTAGCATTTGCTCCGGATTATCAACTTTCCTCATCCCTTTGCCGCCGCCACCTGCCGCCGCCTTTAACATTACCGGGTAACCAATCGACTCGGAAAATTCTAAAGCTTCCTTGGCGCTTTTTAACGGCCGGGTTGAACCAGGCACAATCGGTACGTCCGATTCTTTCATTTTCCTTCTTGCCGCGGTTTTCTCTCCCATTAATTCCACCGTTTCCGCCGGAGGTCCGATGAACTTTATTCCGTTCATTTCTGTTAATCGGATGAACTCCGCATTCTCAGCTAAAAATCCGTAACCGGGATGAATTGCTTCCGCCCCAATTCCCTTAGCCAGTGAAATTATTTTTTCCATGTTCAAATAAGATTCCGAAGCCGGAGCTTCCCCGATAAAATAAGCCTCGTCGGCTAACTTAACAAACAAGGAACGCTCGTCGGCTCTGCTGTAAGGAACCGCCGCGGTAATGCCCAATTCCTTGCAGGCATTAATGATTCTAACCGCAATTTCGCCTCTGTTAGCTATTAGAATTTTTTCAAACATAGCCTAATCTTGTCCTATTTTAATTGAACAACAGTAACGCCTTCGCCGCCAAGCTCAATTTTGGCAAAGGAAAAACTCTTTACGTTGTCGTGGCTCTTCAAAATATCCCACACTGTTTTTTTTAGCGCTCCGGTTCCTTTGCCGTGAATTATTTCAACCTCCTGCAATCCGGCGGTGTAAGCATCGTCAATAAATTTCACAACGTCAAATTCAACTTCGGCGGCTCTTCTGCCGCGAATGTCCAGCCTGCTGCCGGGCAGGCTTGCAATTATTTTTTCAACTTCCCTTGCGGAGCTTCGCCGGCTCGTCCTCGGCTTTTCGGCTCTAACAAGATCTTTTATTTTAACCTGCAATTTAAGACTTCCCGACGTAATTGTCGCCCTTTTTTTTGCTTTGTCGATGAACTCAACCTCTCCAACCGTGGAAGAATTTCTGATGCCGACAAAATCACCCACTTTCAATTCCGCAATCTCTTCCGGTTTGGCTTTGGAAGACTTAACTTCTTCTTTAAAAACTTTAGTTTTAATTTCATTTAATTTTTGTTTGCCTTCTTTTACCGCGCTTCGCTCGGCTTTAGTCTCTTTAATTTTTTTAATTGTCGCCTCAAACTCTCGGTTCATCTCGGA
>JALWSN010000553.1 GCA_027080245.1 Ignavibacteriales bacterium
AAAAGTGAAACGCAAAAATGACTTCAAGCGATTTTTAGATCCTTCGATTATTTCCAAATTAAAAACACTGGATTTGAAAGCCCGCTTTGTTGTGGAAGGCTTCATGGTTGGGCTGCACAAAAGCCCTTACCACGGCTTCAGCGCCGAGTTTAGCGAACACAGGGCTTACAATCAGGGCGACCCCATTCGCAACATCGACTGGAAAATTTACGCGCGCAAGGAAAGATTTTTTATTAAACAGTACGAAGAAGAAACAAATTTAATTGCTCACGTCCTTTTGGATTCAAGCAACTCAATGAGTTTCAAGCGGGGCGGACGCATCTCCAAATTTGAATACGGCAAGATTCTGGCCGCTTCCCTCAGCTACCTTTTAATTAATCAGCAAGATTCAGTGGGATTTGCACTCTATTCTGACAAAATTGAAACTTACCTGAAGCCCAAATCTAACAGAGTTTATTTGAAGGAAATTTTAGTTAAAATCAATAATTCCGAGCCGGCAAACAAAACCGCTACCGCTGAAAGCTTGAATTTAATTGCCCGCGCAATTAAGAAAAGGGGATTGGTCGTAATAATCTCGGATTTCTTGGACGATTACCAATCAATTATTTCGGCTCTTAAACTTTTTTATTACAAAAAGAACGAAATCATTTTATTCCAGATTTTAGACCCGTTCGAGCTGAGTTTTGCGTTCGACAAGGACGCTCTTTTTGTAGATTTGGAAACGGAAGAGCGGCTTTCAACCCAGCCGCAATTAATTCAAAAATCTTACCTCGAGGAACTAAATAATTTCCTTTCCGTTTTTCAAAACGAATGCCGCAACTACGGAATCGATTACAATTTAATTACAACCGACGCTCCCTTCGACAAAGCCCTTCTTTCGTTTTTCAACAAGCGTAAAAGGATGGGATGAGTAAATTTTAACGGAATTAAATTCTTTAGAAAATAATTTTGAAGGTGAGCGAAAGAGTGTAAATGCTGAAGGAATTCAATCTGTTCAATTTTTTTTGAATAGTTCACATCTGTCCAAAATAAATTGAATCGCAACCTGTTTTGGACAGAAAAGGAATTGTTAGTTTTTTAGAAGATTGTAAATAGCGAATTGTAAATTGTGAATTGCAATTAAAGTGGAAGTAATTTGCGATTAAATTTTTAAAAATTAGAAAAATTCAGCATTAAAGCGTCATTCAAAATTTCGTTTAATTTAATTGAAATGTTTATTTACGCTTGAGTTCTAAATCCGGAGCTTTTTCCTCTTCTATTTTGAACAAAGTTGGCATTTCTTCTTTTTCAATTAAAAAGCCTTTTTTCTTTTTAATGAAATCTAATCTGTATTCAATGGAAATATTTCCATTATTCTCCAAGCGTTCCAAAATCATTCTGTGGTAATCAGGGTGAATTTCGCAGCTAATGAAATTTCTTTTCGAGTTTTTGGTGTGAATAATTTCCGAACCGCTGCCGCCGAATAAAATGAAAACGTCGTCGTTTTCTTTTGTGGAAGCTTTTAACAACAAATCGAACAAGGACAGCGGAATTTGGCAGGAATGAAAGGTTTTGTCCTTGGAAACATTCTTTACGAGGTCTGCGTAAATCCATGAATAGGGCATTCTGCCTTTGTGCCCTTGTTTTATTCTTTGAATAATGCGCTTGTCCGTTGGATTTTTGTAAGGTTGGGCTACCTGTTCCTTGTAAAAGTTGTTGTTCTTGGATTTTGTTACGTGCAAAATGCTTCTGTGAGCGGTTGTGAACTTTCGGGGGCTGTGTCCGATATTGGAATTGTAAACCCACACGTATTCAAATACGTCGCGAGCGGCTTCTTCAAGAAATTCTACCCACAGAAAAGCGTTTTGCTTGGGGTAGTTAATTGTAAACAAATTCCCCGTCGGTTTCAGAACGCGCAAGCTTTCTTTGATCAATTCCTTATACCAGTCAATGTATTTTCGCCATTCTTTTTTGAACGATTTGCCGGAATAATTAATCCCAACGTTGTAATCAGGGTCGCTGTAAACCATGTCCACGGAATTGTCAGGCAGTTCTTTTAGAATTTTCATTACGTCGGCGTTAAAAACCTGATTTCTGTATTTTTCCGGCAGCATCGTTTACCTTTTGATTAAATTGTATTGCGCGCTTTTAATTAGTTTTATTGCAGTCATGTCATTTGGCTTTTCAAATGTGTACTGGTAAATTTTTATTATTGATTGATTATTTTCTTTTTTCCTTAAAACGTAACAACAATTTATTTCCTTGATGTCTAATTTATTATTTTTTTTCAATGTGTAATAATAAAAAAATGGAAAATACAATTGGTAAACGGCAAAGTTTTGCGGAAAGTTGTTTTTGCCTTCGAACACCGTAACTACGCCGTTGTATTCTGTCGTTAAGTCAATTTCCATTTGCAGATTTGTGGCTGTGATTTTTTCTTCCCCAATGAAATACTCGAACGAAGTTTTTGTCCTTCTTGCGCCGTACATTTTTGGATTTGCCACAATATCGTCGTACAAAAAGTCGTGAATTATTCTTTGGTTAAACACAACGGACAAAATATTGCTTTCGCTTGTGTCGAATTCGTTCAAAATGCTTTTTCGGTATCTCCAATCGAATTTGTTTTCTTCCGGTATTTCTTCAAATTCGTGAAATCCGTTGGTAATGCCCTTAACGAATTTGTGTTTGCCTTCGCCCAAATGCACTATGAAATAATCATTTTCCAATAATTCTTTAGGGAACTTTTCGGTATTGTCGAGCTTCGTTGCGTCGAATGGATTTCCGAAACCTATTTTTTTTGAAACGTTTCTTACCAAATCGTTGTCAAAAATGAAATCGTTTTCTTGCCGGCATATTTTATTTCGGTTAAAACTTCTTGTTTCTTGCCCATTGCAATTATTTTTTAATTAACAA
>JALWSN010000554.1 GCA_027080245.1 Ignavibacteriales bacterium
AGATGCAACAAGAAAATACCGACGCCACGACGTATCTTGCAAGAGCGCTTCCCTATTACAGAAATAACCAATTTAAATTAGCAATTAATGGCAAGCCCGGAACAAAAATAATCGGATTAAAACAAATAGTTGAAGATTACGGTAGCAGCGACGCAGGCGAATCCGCGAAAATATTTTTAGGAAACGCTTATTATTTGACTGGTAAATACGACGAGGCGCTGCAAGCTTACGCTGATTATTCAGGCTCAATCGACTTGTTCCAAGCCGCTTCCTACGCAGGTCAGGCGGCATGTTACGAAGCAAAAAACGATTTGGAAAACGCGGCTGAGTATTTCAGGAAAGCCGCATTTATTTCCAAAACCAATCCCCAAAATCCAAACTTTTTGTTACAAGCGGGATTGGACTACTTTGACTTGGGAAATAAAAACAAAGCCAGGGAAATGTTTAAGATTATTCAACAGGAATATGCTAAGTCCGACGTCGGACTTAACATCGACAAATATTTAGCGTTACTTTAATTAACAAATTCTAAAACAAAATAAAGGGGAAAGCGCCATGAAAAAAATGTTTCCTTTTTTAGTAGCATTGCTGTTCTTTTCTTCAGCTATTTTTGCTCAGGACGTTCATATTGCTACGTATTACAATGTCCCTCCTATTTCACAGGATTCAATTTTACACGGATTAACAAGTATTCGCGGAATGAATTATTCGCCTGATTTGCTGGGCGATGGTCACGCAGCTATTGCTGTTACCAATTATGTGCGTCACACTGTCGCTGTTTTTGAGGTTGTAGGCGACGATTCGATAGAATTAAAATGGGTTTCGCCTCCGATTACTGCTTCAAGAATTTACACATCCTCATCGCCTCGTTACGTAACTTTTGGCGATCTTGACAACGACGGTTTGCCGGAAGTTATTTATCAAGTTGATCCTTCCGGAATTCTAATTTTTGAATGGGACGGAACTCCCGGTAGCTGGAATTTCGGTACTCAACCATCTCAAACAATTGATCTGGAAGCTCTGGCGGGAGCAACAAACGGTTTTTACAGCGAGTATTTTGAAGTTACGGACGTTGACGGCGACGGAGCGAATGAATTGTTAATTGCAGCTAATGCATCCGGTACGTCTAACGATAATTACTACATTATCAGCGCAAGCGGTAATTGGATGACTAATTCGACGGGTTTTTCAAGTTTTACGCTTGAAGCTCAGTTTAAAAGACCTGATTTAGGCAAATGGGGAATCGGCGGCGGTAGCCCCTACGCTTTAATTTCCGCTAATCTGGATGGTCAGGGTAATCCTGAGATTATTCTTCACAACTGGAACAAGAAAAACGTTGTTCCGATTACAGTTCCGAAAGCCGACACTTACGTTCTTTCGGATACCACTAACGGCAAACAAAACTATTTCCTCGGCGGCTCGAACGACTGGGTTGCTCTGTTTTCGGGAATGGCTTTCGACGTTGACGGCGACGGAAGAGAAGAAGTTTACCTGCCAACTTTCCAAAAAGGTTACCTGGATATGATTCATTATGAACAGGGACAAAGCACTTCCGAAATAGATTCGTCTAATGTTTTCCGCCTTAACATGACTTCCGTTTCAGGAGCTAATCAATTTGGAATTGGTTACGGGGACTTAGACGGAAACGGCAAACCAAACATTTACATTGGCGGAGGTTATGGTCATAATATTACTTCCGCGGAATTTGAGGGAGGCGATAAGACTGATTCAACTAACTGGAAACTTTCCGTTATTTATACCGATACTCCGGATATCTACGAAAAAGTTGTTGTAAGAGATTCAAACGGTGTAATGGACACTTCCTACACAGTTAACCATGCGTTTGTTTCTAAATTGTATGCCCGGAACACAGATTTTGACAAGGATGGCAAGCAGGATATTATTATGCCTTACCAAGGGCTTAACGACAGCACTACTTACCTGTCCTTAAAGTGGAACGGAACAAGCTGGGATACAACTTCGGCAAAGACCGTCTGGAATCCTAAAGCTTGGGGCTTGAGAATATTAGAAGCCGGTCCTACCACTGGCGTGGAATCGAAGGACGTAACAATTATTACGCCCAAGGATTTCAAACTCGAGCAGAACTATCCTAATCCGTTTAATCCGACAACCACAATTCGATTTAGTTTGCCGGTCAAGGAAAAAATTTCCCTTACTATTTACGACATGCTTGGCAGGAAGGTTAGAACTTTGATTGACGCTCAAAATTATTCCAAAGGTTCATATCAGGTTGTTTGGAACGGAACGAATGATTACGGAGAAAAAGTTGCCAGCGGAAATTACATTTACAGATTAACATTCGGTAATTTCCAGATTTCAAAGAAGATGACTCTGCTGAAATAAGCCGAGCATTCAATTTTGTTAAAAGCCGGGGCTTTGCCTCGGCTTTTTTTGTTAAAAAATTTTGTTTCCATGAATTAATGTTTATGTAATTGGGCTCCGAGGCAACTATGCCAATATTAAGAATTTTAGCTTACTGCCCGAAGGTTTTTGTTAAAAGAACAAAAGCCATTTTTTTTGTTTTCGCCCGTAAGCCACATTTGTCCAAAATAAATTGAATTAGAATGCATTTTGGACAAAAACTTTTTCTAAAAAATTCTATTTGCAACCAAGTACCCCAACTCAAAACCTTTCCCTCGCCGATGGGAAGGGGTTACGTAATTTAGCATTTGCACAAATGTTAATGGGATGGAGTGGGGGAGAACCCTGACTGAGATTGTATTGATTTAAAGAGCGCTGATTCCAAATCTTAGAATTCATCTATTCAAATTGAACAGCAAATATTTTTCCGATTGTTTTGAACACAAAATGACGTATCAAAAAAATTTTAAGGGATTATTTGGGGAAATTTGAAGAAAAGTCTCCTAAA
>JALWSN010000555.1 GCA_027080245.1 Ignavibacteriales bacterium
GTATATTGAAGTCCTTTTCGATAAAGTAATGGAAGTTAATGTCCCGATAGGTAAAAAATTAATTGAAATGGGAGCGGATATTATTTGGGCTGGAGACGATTTTGGCGGACAAAACGGTCCGCTGATTTCACCTGATATGTGGAGGCATTATATTAAACCGAGAATTAAAGAAATGTTCGAAGAATTCCGAAGCGTGAATCCTAATATTAAAATTGCCTGGCATTCTTGCGGTTCCATCATCCCGATTATTCCTGATTTTATTGAAATTGGACTTGATATTCTTAATCCTATTCAACCGTTGGCAGCTAATATGGAGCCTCAATTCTTAAAAGATAATTTTGGGAAGGATTTAATCTTTTTCGGGGGAATAGATATTCAAAGGTTAATGCCCAAGGGAACTCCCGAAGAAATAAAAGCTGAAGTCAAGCGACGTAACGATATTCTCGGTAAAGATGGAGGATACATTATTGCTCCCGCCCACAATATTCAGGATGATACGCCGATTGAAAATATTCTTGCATTTTTTGAAGCGGCTGTTAATTATCCTAACATTTAACTAAATTGATTGTGAAAGTGAAAGCTAACTTAAAGAAAATATTGACTCTTGTCCTGCTTGGAAGCGGTTGTATTTTTCCTCAGAAAAAATACTGGAATCAGAATAGTTTATTAACACCTTTACGGTTACCTTTACCTGATAATGGGAAGGCAACTTATTTGGACTTGGATGGTGATGGCGACCCTGATGTTTTACGTTACACTATATTAAATGGTATTCCCGTACAATGGATTGATGATGATGATGATATGAAAAAAGGAGATTTGGAAGGGGATACGGACAGCGATTGTTTAATGATCGACAGAAATAGAGACGGCAATTACGGTTCTCAATATGATTTGATTATTGATTGGGACGACGAAAATAATGATGGAAAAGCTGATATTCAGGCTGTTGTGGATTATTCCGGCTTTGCGGACAGAGGGCGCTGGCATGCACATTATATGTGGATGTTTGACGATGACGGTGATAACATTCTGAATTACATTGATTGGAACACAATGCAAATAAAAGCTTGGGAACATTCCGGATGCTGCAATTTCTTTACTGATTATCATGGTAAAAGCCTTTTTATTAAATCACACACGAACACTTTTAACATTAAGGATTTACGTTTCGGCTGGGAAAATCCTTTTATTTTTTACGATCCCGACAAGGACGGGCAGACGGAAATGGTAATCCGTTATGTTGATGAGCCGCAGCTTAAAACAAAGTTGTCTGCCGTCCCTTTAAACGGAATAATACCGGATAGTCTTCGTTCCGTAATTTACACAAAAAGGGTTAAGTCGGTTCAAATGAGCTTTGATTTGGACAATGATTCACGCCCGGGTAACGAGCTTGATTTCGATTTTAGCATTAAACTTAGCGGAAAAGGATTTGACTATTCTGATCAGGTTCACAAATTTAAATCTTTGCGTGGACTTCCTGAAGCGGATAAGTATTTTTACGATCCACGTTGGCGTAGGTTGGAAGAGCTTGTTTTTACGGGAAGGAAAAATGCTTATAAACTTCCATTTGAACGAGGCGAATGGAATAGTTGTTGGATTGTTTACGATGAAGACGATGATTGTCATCGTTGGGAACGCGTTGAATTTTATGACCCGGAGAGTCCTTTTAATATAGGTGCACACAAAGGCGGATTGGATAACAACCCTCAAGCGGACGTTACGGGCGACAGAGGAGAATGGGACTCCGACTTTTCCGGAAAAGGTCAACTTTACATAGGGAAATTTGACGGGAAAATTCATCTTTACGGAGCCGAATGGGGTGCTTGGCGTATTGACCAAAATGCAAAGTATTATCAAGGCTGGCAAGGTTGGCGGGGGAAAAACATACAACCGGAAGATTTGGTATGTAAAGAACCGACTATTGTTCCCACAATTCGTTATTCCGATTCAGACGGGGATGGATTCTTCGACACAATAGAAGAGGATTTGGATGGTGATAAGATTTTTGAGACAAAAATTGAGTTGAAAAAACTCGGATTACAGGATAGTTCTTACATAATTGACATCTCAAGATTTTCTTACAAAGATTGGACAAAACTTTACCGAAAAGTTGCAGAAGACATATGGACGAGAGCGCTCGAAGCGCTTGAGGTTTACAAAAGTTTCGGGCTTTCTGACTTTTGGTATGCTCGTTATTTGAGTCCTAAGACACTTCGCCAAAAATACGATTACGGCTTTTGGCTGGCTTTTTACATTCATAAGGATTTACTTCGTTATGCAGAGTTGAAGAATAATAAAACATTAAAGTTGGAAATTGACAAAGCGTATTATGGTAATTTATTTAAAAGCTTGCTCAGGAATGAACAAAAAATCGGAAAGGGGGAGAAATAAAAATGAAACAACTTTTTGATTATATTTCAATACCCCTTTGGAGAGAAAAAATTCCTAACTTTCGTGAAACCGATGAAATAGAAGAACCGAGATTTGATGATGGTGTTGAAAGTTACAAAGTGGTTACAAACCCGAGTTTGATGGTTTATCTCCCTTCCGCAAAACGTTCTACCGGACAAGCAGTATTAATAATACCCGGTGGAGGGTATCAAGCTGTTGTGTTGGAGTGGGAAGGAAGCGATATTGCCAAATGGTTAAACGCTAACGGTATTGCTGCTTTTGTGTTGAAATATCGTTTGCCGATTACGGCAAATAATATTGTAAGATACAAATCGCCTTTACAGGATGCTGTTAGAGCGCTCCGTTTAATTCGCAAAAATGCCGAAGCATGGAGAATTGATCAACGTAATATTGGCGTAATGGGGTTTTCAGCAGGTGGGCATTTGGCATCTTTACTTGGGACACATTATGAAGATGCCCATTACGAAAAAACCG
>JALWSN010000556.1 GCA_027080245.1 Ignavibacteriales bacterium
TGCCTTCGGACGTTTTTGTGCAGGACATTTGGGGAAACAGAAAGCAAGTTGCGCGGCAGGACAGGCAGGTAACGGCTCTGGATTACGTGTTCAACCCAAAGGAAAGAGGTAGTTACAATATGAATCCCAAGCTTAGCGACCCGAAAAAAGTTTGGGGCGGAATGATGAAGTTACTCTCTTCAACGGCGAACAATTTAGTGGAAGAAAATATTCAGTTTATTGAATTTTGGATGGACGTAGAAGAAGCTCCGCCTGATGCAAAGCTTTACATTGATTTAGGCGAAATTAGCGAGGACGTAATTCCCAACGGACTGCTTGACACTGAGGACAAAAACCAGAACGACATTGTGGACCCCGGGGAAGACACCGGTCTGGACGGATTAACCGACGAGCAGGAAAGGGCAAGAGATACGGTTGGATTAGGTCCCGACCCTTCGGGCGATGATTTTTCTTTTGAGTTAACATCGAACCCCGATTACTCAAGAATTAACGGGACGGAAGGCAACGCATCGCTGACGGACGTTGGAAGGCTGCCAAACACGGAAGATTTAAACAGAAATTTTACTCTGGACAGACTGAACAGCTATTTCCGTTACGAAGTGCCTTTGGACACTGTCAACAAATTTATTGCAGGCGGCGGAGAAGGAAACAAAAAGTGGTATTTGTACAGAATTCCGCTGAAGGATTTCATTAAGAAAATAGGAGACCCGACTTTTACTCTGGTAGAATACATCCGTTTGTGGGTAGAAGGCGTAAACTCTCCGGTGCACATCAGGCTTGCGGAATTGAATTTGGTTGGCAATCAGTGGCGTAAAACTTTACGACCGCCGGCGGTTACGGAAAACGACACGGTGCTTACCGTTTCAACAATTAACATTGAGGACAATCCCAACTACACAAGTCCGCCGGGAGTGTTCCGTGAGCGGGACCGTACGCGCCCCGACGAAGTAGTTTACAAAAACGAGCAATCGCTTCAGCTTGTGTTCAAAGGGCTCGAGCAAGGCGATTACCGCGACGTAGTAAAATACCTTTACAAGCCGGTGAATTTGTTTAATTACAATCAGATGAAATTATTTGTTCACGGCGACGAGAACGACGCAGACCCGAACTCAATTTCCTACAAGGACGCCAACGGGAATTACAACGCGGAGGTTTATTTCAGATTTGGTTCGGACTCGTTGAATTTTTACGAATACCGTCAACCCGTTAAAGCTGGCTGGAACGAAATCAGCGTGGACTTCAAAGAAATTACAGCCATTAAAGCTGTGCGGGACAGCGCAAACGCGCTTTTTCAGATTCCCGTTCAGGGCAAAGAAGGCAGCTTTTACGGAATTAGGGGGAATCCGACTCTAACAAAAGTTTCCTTTTTTACCGTGGGGGTAATCAATCCGCGCAAGAAAGAACCTCAACCAAACGACGGAAGATTGTACGGCGACGTTTGGATCAATGAATTAAGATTGGTTGGCGCAGATAACACGCCCGGCTGGGCTTACACAGCATCGGCTAATTTTAAAATTGCCGATTTAATGACAATTAATGCGAACATCGGAAGAACCGATCCATATTTTCACAAACTTGCTCAGAGGTTCGGCTCGAAAGTGGAAAGGAAATCCTGGGGCGTGAACGTGAGCTTAGACGTCAGCAAGCTAATCCCGTTTAATCTTAAAGGCTCGAATTTAAGAGTGAGTTTTTCCCACAACGAATCGCTTTCCAATCCGCTTTACAAGCCGGGAACGGACATTAAAATGGAAGAGGCGATGAGCAGGGAGGAGAAACTGCTAATAGATTCGGGAGTGTCGCCATCGGATGCCAAGAAAATTGTAAATCAGTTAAAATCCGACGTGCAAACTTTGAACGTTTCCGACACGTGGAACATGAACAACATCAGGTTGCGAATACCTTCAAACAAATGGTACATTAGGGATATTATTAACAATTTAGCTTTCGGGTTTACTTTTAACAGGCGAATTTCCCGCAGTCCCACAGTTCAAATAAACAAAAATTGGACTTGGCGTGCGAACGCTTCTTATTCGTTGAATTTTAGCAGGAACAACTTTTTTTACCCGGCAAACATTCCCATTTTGGGCGAACCGTTGAAGTTGTTCAAAGATTACAGAAACGTAAAAGTTTATTTTACCCCTCAGAATTTCAACGTAAATTTTACGGCTAACCGAAAGTACAATTATTTGCAGAGCCGTCCGATTCACGAAAACGAAACCTACCCCAAGCCCAATATTCAAAGGGATTTTACGGCAACTCGTTCGGCGAGTTTTAATTGGAAGATTACCGAGGGCGGGTTCATTAATCTTTCGCTGGCGTACAAGCTAAACATTGCTTCCTCGTTGGCGTATTTGTTGACAGACGAGCAGGGGAACGAAAGAAGCGAGAAGGAAATCTGGAAGGAAATTTTTACGAGCGCGTTCTTTGGTAAGGATTACAATTACAACCAAACTTTTAGTTTAAGAACAAATCCCAAACTTCCGACGCTCTGGAATTTAGACAGATTCTTCAGAATCTCGGCAGGCTACAACGTGAATTACAGGTGGCAGAACAATTTCCAGCAGGAGAATTTAGGGCGTTCGGCGGGATTTGCAAACACGATTAACGCAAGTTTAAGCGTCAGGGTGAAGTCGTTGTTCGATCCATTATTTAAAACAAAGAAGCGGGTTGTTTCCAGCGGAATTAAGAGAACCGGCAGATTCAGCAGAAGAAGGCGCGGCAGGGGGAACGTAAAACTGGAGACGCCGGACATTAAAAAAGCAAAGGAGAAAGCAGCCAAGGAGAAAAAGAAGGTCGAAGCGCCAAAAACGCCATTTTACATTAAAGCTTTGGGTTACCTTAAATCCTTTATTCATTGGACGTTGTTCGATTACGAGAACGTAAACATTAGGTTCAATCAAAACAATTCAATGGGCGGCTCGGGATTGCTGGGGACTCAAACTGGCTTTTCGAACTTCTGGGGATTCAGGCAGCAGCAACGCAAAGGTCCAACGAGGCTTTTCATGCTGGGACTTTCTTATGACGTGGGACCGCGCGCGCCGAACGGAAATCTTTCGGACAAATTCTCGCAGAAGAATTCCATTTCAATTAGCACCCAAAGGCCATTGTGGCAAGGGGCGAACATTACATTTAACTGGAACGTGAATTGGGGAATGAACAAGAGCGTTTCGATTTCTACGGACGAAATGGGAAATATCACAGTGGACAATTTGACATCCAACGGAACCTTGTCCAAAACGTTTTTAAGCTTTCCGTCCTTTTTAATTATTAAAAACGGGTTAAACAAAGTTGAAGAAATTTACTTGGAAAATGGCGGTCCGGTTTCGGACAATCCCAACGCGGCTTTGTCCGACGCTTTTTTGAAAGGTTTCGAAACTTTCCCCTGGCTTTCGAGGGTTCCGTTTTTAAAGAATGTAATGAAATACATTCCCCGCCCCAATTGGAGGTTAAGTTGGAGCGGAATTGAAAAATACTGGATATTCAAGAAGTGGGCTAAGAGCATTTCGTTAACGCACGCTTACACATCCAATTATTCCGAAGGTTGGCGCATTAACCCGGACGGATTGCAGGAGACTCAAACTCAAAAAGTAACTTACGGATTTACGCCATTAATTGGCTTGAACGTTATGTTCAATTCCTTGTGGCACGGTAATTTTTCGGCTTCGTTCAAATTCGATTCCAAAAAGACTTACACGCTGGGTATTTCCACGCGGAACATTACCGAAGCCACAACGCAAAACATTTCATTAACAGCTACTTATTCCAAAAAGGGTTTCAGTATTCCGCTGTTTGGGTTATCTTTAAAGAATGATATTGAAATATCTTTGAGTTACACAAAAGGCAAAAATTCAATTGTAATATTCGACATGGACAAATATTCGGAGAACGGAAAACCGCAAGACGGAACGACGCGGAGCGAGTTCGTACCGAGAATTAAATACATTTTAAGTTCGCGCGTAACGCTTTCGTTTTACTACAAGCGCTCCTCGGTAGAGCCTGAAGGCGCTTCGAGAATTCCGCCGACAACTACTAACGAAGGCGGTTTGGACGTGAGCATTAGAATTCAATAAGAAAGGTAAAGAAATGAAAAAAAGAATTTTGTGGGTCGACGACGAAATAGATTTGCTAAAGCCGCACATAATTTTACTCGCTGAAAAAGGTTACGACGTTGCTACTGTAACCAACGGCGAAGACGCAATTGCCGAGGTTCGTACTTCGAATTTCGATTTGATTTTTCTGGACGAAATGATGCCCGGGCTTGGCGGACTGGAAACCTTGCAGCGCATTAAGGAAATTGATCCCAACATACCCGTTGTAATGGTTACCAAAAGCGAGGAAGAAAGTTTAATGAACGACGCCATCGGCAGTAAAATATCGGATTATTTAATTAAGCCGATTATGCCGTCGCAAATTTTAATGGTGTGCAAAAAGTTCCTTGAAAAAAGAAGAATTTCAACCGAGTACGTCGCCAAGGATTATCTGGAGGATTTTTCGTTCATTTCGCAAAGGTTAATGACCGCCTCGGATTACCAGGATTGGATTGAAATTTATTTGAAGCTGGTCAATTGGGATTTGGAATCTCAAACGCTTAAGGATATTGGCTTGAAGCAGAGCCTTGTTGACCAGAAAAAAGAAGCCAACCGCGAATTTTCCAAATTCATCGAAAATAATTATTTGGATTGGATTAATTCCCCGGACGATTACGGAACGCCAATCCTTTCGCCGCAATTATTGGACAAGTTTGTAATTCCCGAGGTGGAAGATGCCGAAGGTCCGGTATTTTTATTTGTTCTGGATTGTTTGCGTTTGGATCAATGGCTGGTAATGGAAAAGCATTTGCGGGAGATGTTCAATATTAAAAAAGATTATTATTATTCCATTTTACCGACGGCGACCCCTTACGCCCGCAATGCAATTTTCAGCGGAATGTTCCCTTACGAAATTCAGCAAAAGTACCCCGAGCTCTGGCAAAGCGGAAGGGACGACGAAAACAGTCAGAACAAATATGAAAGGGAATTCCTTCAAAAGCATTTTGAAACAAGGCGGGTTAAGTTAAGGAACGAGTTAAAATACATGAAAATAATCGACCCTAAAGTAGGCAGGGGGTTTCAGCAAAATGTAGCCTCGCATCGAAACACTAATTTCATGGCTGTAGTAGTGAATTTCCTTGACATGATTGCGCACGGCAGAAGCGACAGCGAATTGCTTAAAGAAATAGCTCCGGACGAAGCCGCTTACCTTTCGCTTACAAACAGCTGGTTCGAGCATTCCTCGCTGCTGGAGACTTTTAAAGTGATTGCCGAAATGAAAAAAGCAAAGGTAATTGTTACTACCGACCACGGAAGCATCAGAGCTTTACGCGGGGCTAAGGTGCTGGGGGACAAGGACGCTTCGAAAAGTTTGCGGTTTAAATTCGGACGAAACCTCAGAGTGGACGACAAGCAGGCAATGTTAATTACCGATCCGCCGGAATACAAACTGCCTAACAGAGGCTCGACTATTGGTTACATTATCGCCAAGGAAGATTATTATTTTGTTTACCCGACGGAATACCACAAGTTTTTGAACTACTACAAGGACACATTTCAGCACGGCGGTATTTCAATGGAGGAGATGATTTTGCCTTTGGTTACAATGGAAAGCAAAGCTTGAATAATTATGAATGATGAATTATGAATTATGAATGATTTGGAAATGGTGAATTGTGAATGGTGTGTGGGTTTTTTGTTAGTTTAAAAAAACAGCAGGATGGAAAGAGTAGTTGAAATAAAGGATTTGGATGAATTGCGGGAATTTGCCCGGGAGTTTGCAAAGAGATTAAACGACGGCGATTGCGTTGTTTTAACGGGGGATTTGGGCTCGGGCAAAACGACTTTTGTGAAAGAGCTTTGCAAAAATTTTGGAATTGAGAACGTGACGAGTCCTTCCTTTGCTATTATAAATGAATACGAAAACGAAAGGAAAATTTACCATTTGGATTTTTACAGAATTAAACGTTGGGAAGAGCTAATAAACATAGGCTATTTTGAACTTATTCAAAACGAAGAAGCAATTAAATTTATTGAGTGGGGAGATTTGTTTTCAAATGTTTTACCTTCTAAAAGAATTGAATTGAAATTTGAAATTGTTGAAGAAGACAAAAGGAAAATAACGATTGAAGAACATTAACGATGGTTTGCCAATATTAGCTATTGAAACAAGCGGCGAGGTTTGCAGCGTTGCGGTTTTTGTTAACGAGAAAGTTTACAGCGAAGTAAATTTAAATATTAAAAACATTCACTCGGAAAAAATTATTACTTTGGTTGAGCAGGCATTAAACAATGCGAAAGTTAAGCCCGGTGAGTTGAGTTCAATTGCAATTTCAATCGGACCTGGTTCTTTCACAGGCTTGAGAATCGGGCTTGCCACGGCAAAAGGTCTGGCGCTTGGTTGGCGGCTGCCGATTTGTCCTGTTAACACAATGGAAGCAATGGCTCTGCAAATCTCGGAATTTCTAAAAGAGGGAGAGGAGTTCTTCCTTGCTTTGAACGCTAATATTGAGGAAGCTTATTTGGCAAAATTCAAGAAAGAGGAACGCGGAGTAAAAAAAATTTTGGAAATTGAACCGGTTAAAAAAAACTTAGTGAAAGAAAAAGTAAAAGGAGCGATTACTTTTGGAAACGTTAAAGCGGTGGAAGAATTAAAATATTTTTCTCAGTTGCGTAGTATTTACGTTGCTAAGTACGCTTATTTTTTTGGAAAAGATTTAGTAAGTTTTGATTTTGATTATTTGGAGCCTTGTTATTTTAAGGAGTTTTTACCCGGGGGTAAAAAATGAAAAGAGCAATAATTTTAATAGCGCTGTTAAGCGGGCTAAATTTTGCGCAGGTTTTAGGTCCGAGAATTTCTCTTAGCGAAAAGAGATTTGATTTCGGAAAAATTAAGCAGGGGGAAATCGTAAAGCACGATTTCAGAATAACAAACACGGGGGATGATCTTTTAATCATCAACTATATTAGGGCTTCGTGCGGGTGCACAGCGGCAAAGCCCGCAAAGACGGACTTAAAACCAAACGAATCCACAATGCTTCACGTTGAATTTAATTCCGCCCACAAAATCGGCAAGCAAATAAAACGGGTTTACATTTTGACAAATGACAAAAAAAATCCGCAAACTACTATTTTAATTACGGGGGAAGTATTTAAAAACGGAAGCAGTAAAAATTTAACCGCCAACGCCGCGCGCATTCAATTCGAAAAGCTTTATTTTGATTTCGGGACAATTCCCGAGGGTAAAGTAGTCGGCACAACCGTTAAATTTAAAAACACCGGAAGCGGAGTTCTAAGAATTAAAGATATTGAAACTTCCTGCGGATGCACGGCGGCTTTGATTTCAAAAAAAGTATTGAAGCCGGGCGAGGAGGGGAAGATAAGAATCGAATTTGATTCGACGCACAAACAGGGTAAAATTGCGCGCACGGTTACCGTTTATTCCAACGACGAGCAAAACTCGCGCAGCGTAATAACAATATTTGCAAACGTAGTAAAAAAGGGGAATAAATGAGCTGGTTTAAAAGGTCAAAAAAGAACATTTCGCCGGACAGCGTGAAGCTGGATATTCCCGGCGGGCAATGGGAAAAATGTAAAAATTGCGGCGAGATTATTCACAAAAAGCAATTAACGCAGAATTTGTGGATTTGTCCCAAATGCGATTACCATTTCAGAATTGGCTCGGACGAGTACATTAGTATTTTATTGGACAGCGGAAGCTTTAAGGAGACGAACAAAAAAATTGAATCCGCCGACCCGCTGGAATTTGTTGATTCCAAAAAATATTCCGACAGATTAAGGTCCGCAAAAGAGAAAACAGGTTTAAAAGATGCGGTTAAGACGGGCACGGGGAAAATTGACGGCAGGAAAGTTTCGTTTGCTTGCATGGATTTCAGGTTTATCGGCGGCAGCATGGGCTCGGTTGTAGGCGAAAAGATTGCGCGCGCCATTGCGCTTGCTTACAATCAAAAGATTCCCCTTCTTATTGTTTCCCAAAGTGGCGGCGCGCGAATGATGGAAGCGGCTTATTCATTGATGCAAATGGCTAAGACCAGCGCGCAGCTGGGCAGATTAGCGGAAGCCAAAATTCCTTACATTTCAATTTTAACCGATCCAACTACAGGCGGGGTAACGGCAAGCTATGCAATGCTGGGCGATTTTAATATTGCCGAGCCAAACGCTTTGATTGGCTTTGCAGGTCCGAGGGTAATCCGGGAAACAATCGGCAAAGATTTGCCAAAGGGATTTCAACGCTCCGAGTTTTTGCTTGAGCATGGTTTTATTGATTTCATCGCTCACAGGAAGGAATTGAAATCCAAAGTCTCGCAATTGTTGGGGTTGATTGATTAGTTCTAGTTCTAGTTCTTTGTTCTTGGTTGTAGCTTACTCGGACTTTAGCTGTTACAAATAAACTGTGTGCCCTTTGCGATATTCCTTTGTGAGCTCTTCGTGAAACAAAAAAGGACTGATTGATTGGCTGATTAAACGAGTGTTATTCGTTTTCTTTTTTTTTACCTGATTACGCGCTCTTGAAGTAATTGCTGTAAATCCCTGCGACCGTCTAAAATGCAATGTATGTAAACATTTTTACCAATTACTTGATAGATAATTCGGTATGGTTCGTAGTGAATTTCTTTGTAGCTAAATATTCCTATCCTTTCTAATTCAGGCGGGAAATGACCTCTGTCCGGGAGATTCGATAATGTTTTACATGTCTGTTCTAATTTTTTTAAAAGGGTTTGCGCTTTAGTTTTCGAATCATTTTTGGAAACGTAATTATTTATTCTGAATAAATCTTCTTCCGCGTCTGACACAAAATAAACTTTGTATTTCTTCATTTACTCTCTTCTTCAATTCTACTGCGAACATCGCTGAAAGTTTTATCGAGGTCTTTGATTTTACCGTTGTTCAGATTTTTATTACTCATCGCTAATATTTTCAAGAGCGCGAGGCTATCCTGCGTTTGTTCGTACAACTTTATGTCTTGCAAAATAACTTTCGCTTCCCCGTTTTGTGTTATTATCATAGTCTTTTGATTTTCCGAGATTTCTCTAATTAATTTTGACGCATGAGTTTTTAAATAGCTTATTGGTTTTATTGCTTCGCTTGGTTTCATTATCCTTACCGTTGAAAATATTTACTAAAAAAAGACGACCATAATTTAGTCATAATTTAGGTCTATGGCAAGCATTAAAAATTTAATCTTATTTATTCTGATAAATAATTGTAAGACGCTTTAGATTTAAATGATTGCGGACGAAGCTCGCGGCAAAATAAAACCGCAGAGGCAGATGGGGCTAAATATTGGTATGAAAAACAATGCTGAAGGCATCGAGGGAAAGTTTGATTTAAAGCGCAAAACTATTTTTAGTTCCGCTTTGCCGGAGCTTCCCGACTTCAAACTAAAAACAGTGTTAGCTATTTAAATAAGGGAAAATATGTTTTGCTTAAGAAGCCTTCTCTCCCCTTTTTGTAATATTTGGGAATGACGTGTTTCTTGAAGCTGGGAAACTACAACAGGTTGGGCATGCGCGGGTTTATTAAGCTTTCCAAGTGACCAATAACTACGGTATCAAGAATTCTCTTTTGATTGAATTTTTTCGAGTTTTTGTAATATGGTTTCAAAGCTCGGACTTTCGCCGTAAAACATTGTCGTTTGCATTTCTCTGTAATCTTTCATATAATCTCCAATGATGTTCTTAGGCGGGACGAGCTGTAAATCGCCAATTGTTAAATTGTCGTAATCAACGGTTCCAATTGGTTTAAGAGGGGTGAATTTTTCCCTATGCAGACATATTGCTCTAAATAACTTCTCGTTCTTTATCGCATTGGTAAAATACTTTGTTTCCATAATTTGAAAAATATCGTATAAATGACGGGACATTCTTTGCTCTTTCATTTTCTCTTTTGTTTTTTGAAATTCTTCGGGTAGAAGAAACATTTTTTCAATAAGGGTCTTTTCGGGCAATACTACATTTACAATAAAATTTTCCTCGTCAAAGTTCGAATCCTGATATTCTTTGTCCACAAGCGAACCTATTTTCTTTACTTCAAAAGGCTCAAGCAGCGATCTTCCACCTAACTCAATCTTTACGTTAGATTGCAAATAAGTCGTTTCATCAAAAACTGTTTTGTACTTTATGAATAATATTTCTGGATCTTGGTCTGATATTTTATCGTTGGGAACTTGAATTTGATATTCTTTATTATCAATGCCATAACGCTCGAATTCATAATTTAAAATATCGGGTAAATCATTTTTCACAAAATTATGTACGCTTCTCCTTAATTTCCTTATTTGCCCGGAGGTTAAATCGCCGGAGAAGCCGAGAAATTTTCTATCTATTGCGATATCGATGTCTTCCGATAATCTATTAATTAAGTTGTAACATTTACTTAACGATGTTCCGCCTTTAAAAACAATATGTTCCTTCAATATTGATGTGAATAACATTCTTAAAGCTAAAGTTACCCAAGCGTCTTTTTCAACGGCAAATGGCGGCAATCCTGTTTTCGCGCTTATTTGATTAAACAATTCTTTTTGTGTTTCAACGGGAAGGCTTAGCCAATTACTCATTTTCAATTTCATTTATTATTGATATTAAGAAATTCTGAATCCAAAGGGGCGCGTTTATTAAGCTTGATTTAACTTTACCGATTTCTCCGCTTTCTTTTAAAATGTTTTTTATTTTTAATCTAATCGACGGAGTAATGTTATTTTTACCAAGGGATTTTAATGCTTGCACAAGCAAATTACTAAGTTTGTGCTTAATTGACAAATTTTTGGGAGATGTTTTTTTTAGCGTAATCGTAAAATTTCCTAGGTTAATTTTTCTTGCCGAACCGTCTGTTAAATAAACTATATTCATCGGAACCTGTTCCGACAACCCCAATTTATTTAATGCATAAGAACCTGTAGGTATTATTCTTGCTTTGTCCCGCTCCGCGATTGCTTTAACTATATTAGCTATTGACGGATAAACGGCGCCAAGTATTTTATCTTCTTTGGGTTTGTAATAAATACCTTGCGATAATTTCTTGAGTTTGCCTTTCTCAACAAGTCGTTTAAGAGATTGTCTTACCGTTGCATTGTTTCCAATTCCGGCAAAATCTTTAATAAAAATTATCTTTCCTTTTGGAAATTTATTTATTCTATTTTCGATTTTTTTTATTATTGTTTCCGGCATTTTTCTAATTTTTTATTTTTTTTTTTTTTTTTTTTTTTTTTTTAAAAATTGTTCCTGTGTTTTGTAAAATTTATTTTTTTTTTTTTTAAAAATCGGGAAAAAATTCTTTTTT
>JALWSN010000557.1 GCA_027080245.1 Ignavibacteriales bacterium
TTCGGGACATCTTTAGCCTTTCGGTTAACGCCCGCAGAAAAATTTTGGGAGGACTTGGGCTTGAAGCTAATGTTGAGGAAATCAGCAAAACAGGCAAGGACAAATCGGTTGTAATTTCCCAAGCCGGAGGCGTACGCCAAATTGAAGTAACCGACGGTTTCAGAGCTTACTTGGTTGAACTGAATTTAATTTACGAGCTGCCGTTTTCAAGCGAGAGGTTCAAAATTTACATGGGCGGCGGCGCAGGGACTTACTTCGGCAGTCACATCCGCAAATTCAGCGGCGCAAGCGTTAAAAGCAAAAACAAAAATATTTCAGTTGGAATTGAAACGCTTGCAGGCGTGGAATATTATTTTTACAAAGCGTTTGCCTTGCGGTTCGAGATGCGCTTCCGCGAGCCAGAATTAAAATTGCACTCAGAATATCTGAACAAAACAATTGAATACGAAGGACAACAAGCCGAAATTCTGAACGATTCTTTCGATTCGAACGTGGACATTGACGGGGCTGTGTTTACATTTGGACTGGCGTACAATTTTTAAGAGCGGCAAGAAGGTTTAATTTTACTTTGCAAAAAGTCCCTTCCTCACGTTTCCCCTTTAATTTCGGCGCTAAAAGTAATATTCCCACTCGAAGTAAAAAGAATTGGGGTAGTACCAATATTCCGAAAAGTTCGAGCCGTAAAATAATTGAACGCCGGCGTCAAGGTAACTATTTTCCGTTAAGGAATAATTGCCCGAAGCGGAAACGAAACCGCTTCCGTCCTGAAAGTTGTCGATGTTCAAAAAGGTTAATTTCAAAAGGGGTGTCGCTTCGTAGGAAAAACTAACGGCAAGGTAAATCCTTCCCATGTTAATTATTTCGCCCTTCAGAAGCTTGTTGAAGTCGTAACGGTATTTGTTCTTTTCCCCTTCGCCGTTGAAATGGAATTCAAGCAGGGCGTAAAGTTTGGGATTAAATTGGTAATCGACGCCTAAAATGTATTTGAAAAAAGAAGGCTTTGAAGAGGAGGGGAAGGCAAACAATCCTTCGCCCCGGATGCCAGCGTCGCCCAAATTGCCTGCAAAATCGGCGCCTACGACGTTCCCGCCGTCGAATCTGCCCGCCATTAAAGAAAAATCGTAATTGAAGAAATTTGTTCGCAGTCTAAAACCGTAATTGCTTTGGTTGATTTTTTCAAGCGGATTAAAAACCAAATTTAAATCGCTGAAATTGCCCAAGACAATTCTTGCCGAGACGGCGTCCGCTCCGTCCTTTTCGATTTTGTAAAAAGACGTTGGGTTAATTGGATTGAACAAATCCGTTGGGTTCCAGATTCTTCCCGTTCCCCACTGGATTCTCTGCCTTCCGATTGTAATTCTTCCGAAAGGAAAAATTTTGCGAATGTAGAGGCGGTCAATAAAATTGAGCATTAGCAAATTCTTGTTGTTTTTAAGCAGCCATTTAAGGTTAATTAACTGCCTGTTTGTTTTTTGAGAGTTCACGGCGAGGAAATCGCTTAAATCCTTGTAAATCAACAAGTCGGATTCAGCTTCAAGCCTTAGCCACGCACCCGCGCCAATGCGCAGGGTTGGTTTTAGTCTTACGCGCGTGTAATCCATTAAAAGCGTTTGCGGAATGCCGAATATTTTTGAAAATTCCTCAGGAACGAATTGCACAATTGGGTAGTTTTGAACGTAACCCTCGAAGTCGAGCAAGGATTGCGCTGCAACGATATTAGCGCTGAGGAAAAGCGCGGCAATTATTAAGCTTTTAATTTTCATTTACGTCGCTAATAACTTTGCCGTCTTTTAAAGTAATTAACCTTTGGGCGCGTTCCATTACTTGCGGGTCGTGAGAGGCAAACAAAAACGTAATGTTTTTCTTTTCGTTCATTTCCCTCATCAGGTCAAGCAGATTTCCGCTTGTTTTTGAGTCGAGGTTAGCCGTCGGTTCGTCTGCAAAGACCACTTCGGGTTCGTTTACTATTGCCCGCACAACAGCCACGCGCTGCTGCTGTCCGCCGCTCATTTCGTTGGGACGTTTGTTTGCAAGCTCGCCAATGCCAAGCTCCTCCATCAGAGCCAAAGCGCGCTCCCTACGTTCCTTTTCTCCAACGCCAAGCAGCATCATGCTAAACTCAATATTTTCAATTGCGGTAAGTACGGGAATTAAATTGTAAGCCTGAAAAACAAACCCGAATTTTTTCAAACGCATTGCGGCAAGCTCCTTGCGGGATAAAAGAGAAATGTCCTCCTCGTAAAAAAGCGTTCTCCCTTTCGTTGGCTTGTCCAGCGCGCCTAACAAATTTAGCAACGTGGTTTTGCCGGAACCGGAAGCTCCCGCTATTACGGTGAATTCTCCTTTGGTAATCGTTAGGTTAACTCCGTTTACCGCGTGAACAGGCACTCCGTTGTCTTCGTAAATTTTTTCAAGGTTTTCACATCTTAATATTTCCATTGCTTGCCTCTGATTAAATCTTTTAAAACTTTCTGCTTAAAAGCGACAATTTCATTTTCGCGCTTTAATTACTTCGGCGGGAAAGGTGTTTTGAGTAACGAGTTTCTTTTCTTCAATTAAGAACCCAGCCTCTTTCAGATATTCGCCGAACGAAACTGGGCGGCATCCGGTTAAAAGAGCGGGAAAATTTTTTGCAATCAAAAACCAGAATTTACCTGAAAGGCTTTGACTAAAAGCAAAAGTTGAAATTACCGCGACGCCGCCGGGCTTCAAAACTCTGTAAAATTCCGCCGCCGCGTTGGGGAACTTTTCCACAGGCAGTAAGTCCGCCATGAAATTGTTAAAAAGCCTGTCGAACTCTTCCGCTTTAAAAGGTAAATTCAGAGCGTCTCCAATTTCTGTCCGGCAGTTTTTGCAATTTAATTTAGCCAGTTTTTTC
>JALWSN010000558.1 GCA_027080245.1 Ignavibacteriales bacterium
GAATTGGAAAAATAGTATTAAACGAAGCAATTAGAACTTTAGATGCTGTAGGTTTCGAAGCCGAATACATCGAAGGAGACATTGGCTGGGAATTCTGGAAATCCGAGGGCAACGCCCTTCCGCAAAGAACAATCGACTTGATTGCCGAGCATAAAATCGCTCTCTTCGGGGCAATTACCAGCAAACCAAAGGACGCAGCTGCAAAAGAACTTGCCCCCGAATTACAGGGCAAAGGTTATGTTTACTTTTCGCCTATCGTCGGACTTCGTCAGCATTTTAATTTAGACATTTGCATTAGGCCTACCAAATCATTCAAGGGAAATCCGTTGAATTTTGTACGGCGCAGCAAAGGCGGAGAATTAGAAGAACCGTTAATCGACGCGGTAATTTTCAGACAGAACACCGAGGGACTTTATTCGGGCGTCGAGTGGGGCAATCCTCCGGAAGAAGTTCGCAAAGCTTTCGACACGCATCCGAAAATGAAAAAATTCGCCGACGTTCCAAACGAAGACCTGGCAATTACCGCCCGAATCTTCACGCGTCAAGCCTGCGAAAGGATTGTTCGAGCGGCTTTCGATTACGCTAATAAATTCAACTATTCAAGCGTTACCATCTGCGAAAAGCCTAATGTTTTAAGGGAAACTTCGGGTATGATGCTTAAGGTTGCAAGACAAATTCAAGAAGAATATTCCCACATCCAATTGTGGGAGACAAACATAGACGCGCAGATGATGTGGCTTACTAAAAATCCCGAACAATACGGCGTAATTGTTGCAGGAAATTTATTTGGGGACATTATTAGCGACGGCTTTGCCGGCTTGATTGGCGGATTAGGCTTTGCTTGCAGCGCAAACATCGGAGAAGAAGTCGCCGTATTCGAACCCACTCACGGCTCCGCCCCCAAATACGCCGATCTTTCTCCTTCAATAGTAAATCCCATTGCAATGATTCTTTCCGCCTGTATGATGCTTGATCACGTCGGAGAATACGAAAAAGCCAATAAAATCAGGGCTTCCATTGCCAAGGTAATAGAGGAGGGAAAAGTTAAAACCTACGACATGATGAAATTAAAAGGCGGCGCGGCGGTAATCGAACAAGGTGCTTGCACAACTCGGGAAATGACGGACGCAATTATTGCAAATCTTTAATTTATTGGAGAGGCAACAAATGAGAGAGAAGATATTAAAAATTTGGCCGGAAATTGAATTAATAAAAAATGAAGAATTAAAACAAAAGGTAATCGATTGTTGGATTTACGCTTTTAAACAAAGCGTTTTGGAACCGGAGGATTTAGAGAAAATACCGTTTTCTCTTTTAATTGAAAAAAAGGAAGTTTCATTTATTTCACACAAACGTACTACCGTTCAAATTGCGCTTAAGACGGCGGAAATAATGAAGCAAAATTTTGGCGACGCAATTGAAATTGACTTCGACGTTTTAACTGCCGGCGCAATTTTAATTGACATTGGCAAACTACTTGAATACACGATAGTCAACGGAGAGTTAACCACAAGCAAACAAGGCAAACTCGTTCGGCATCCTTTTAGCGGCGCGGCTATTGCGGATAGGTTCAAGCTACCCCCCGAGGTTCAGCACATTATTGCCACTCACTCGAAAGAAGGAGATTTCGGAAAACGTACGGTTGAATCTATTATTGTTCATCATGCCGATTTTGTTAGCTTCGAGCCATTTAAATAAAAAAGTTAATATTTTTTTAACAAGAAACGGAAACGCTGAACCGCTTTAATTTAAAATAAAATATTTTGTTTTTTCTAATGTTAAATTAGTCGTACGAACGACTAAAAATTGAAAAGCAGTTTGAAAACAACAAATGTGTTTTACTTAAGTAAATAGTTTCGGCAATTTAATAGTAAATCGAAATTTAATTTTTAAATTTTTTGTTTTTTTTCTAAAGGAGGAACTCATGCCCCAAAACGCAATCGAAAAAATAGCTCAAAAATTTGCCGTGGGATTGGCGGAAGGACAAAAAGTTCACGCAGGAGATTTTATTTCCATTCGACCAGCGTACGTAATGACGCACGACAACACGGGGGCAATCATCCCAAAATTCAAAGCCATTGGCGCAAGTAAATTTGCAAATCCGCGCCAAGTTGTTTTTACGTTGGATCACAACGTTCAGGATACGAGCGAAAAAAACATTTCCAAATACAAAAAGATTGAAGAATTTGCGCGAGAAATGGGCAACGACTTTTACCCGGCTGGCAGGGGAATCGGACATCAAATAATGATTGAAGAAGGCTACGCTTTTCCGGGAACGCTCGTCGTTGCATCGGACAGTCATTCGAACATGTACGGAGGCATTGGCGCGCTTGGCACTCCTATTGTTCGCACGGATGCCGCCGCAATCTGGGCTACGTCCGTCACTTGGTGGCAAATCCCTCCCGTACTTAAAGTGGAATTAACGGGCGAACTTCGCAAAGGCGTGTCGGGCAAAGACGTAATCCTTGCTCTTTGCGGTTATTTCAACAACGACGAGGCGCTTAATCACGTCATCGAATTTACGGGCGAAGGCGTAAAGCATTTAACAATCGACAAAAGATTAACCATTGCCAACATGACAACTGAATGGGGAGCGCTCGGCGGAGTTTTCCCAATCGACGAAATTACAATCGGCTGGCTACGTCAGCGTGCAGATTTTATTACTGAAAGAGGATTACAGGGCGTCCCTTCCGACGATGACGGAAACGGCGTTCATCCGCGCTTGAATCACTTCCGTATCAATCAACTGATTGAAGAACTACCGAGCTTAGCGCCAGACGAGAATGCTTTTTACGCAAAAGAAATTTCCATAGACTTAAGCGGAATTGAACCTTACGTTGCCGGACCAGACACCGTAAAAATTGCCACGCCCGCTTCTGAAATAAAAAAAGAGAAAATTAAAATTAACAAAGCTTACCTTGTTTCTTGCGTAAACGCTCGCGTTGAGGACATTGCCGAGGCAGCTAAAATTATTAAAGGCAAAAAGGTTGCCGAGGGCGTTGAATTCTACGTTGGTGCGGCTTCCGGCGAAGTGGAAGCGGAAAGCAAGAAACGGGGAGATTGGCAGGCGCTTTTGGAAGCCGGCGCAATTGCCTTGCCCCCCGGATGCGGTCCTTGTATTGGATTGGGAAAAGGTTTGTTAAAATCAGGGGAGGTTGGAATTTCCGCTACAAACCGAAATTTCAAAGGAAGAATGGGTTCGCCCGAAGCGAAAGCTTATCTTGCTTCGCCCGCTGTTGTTGCGGCTTCCGCCGTTGAAGGATTCATTACTACTCCTTTTGAAACCGAAAAAGTGAAAATTCAGGCAAAAGTTAAGACAAATTCCGCTCGAACCAAAGGACAAGCATCAGTTGAGCTCATAGAAGGTTTTCCGAAAATAATCGAAGGCAATTTGATTTTTTGCCCTTCGGACAATATGAACACGGACGGAATTTTCCCGGGCAAATACACTTACATCGACGATTTTACACCCGAGGATCAAGCTAAAGTAGTAATGGAAAATTACGACCCCCAATTCGTTAATGTCGTTAAAAGGGGAGATATTTTAGCTGGGGGATTTAACTTCGGTACGGGCAGCTCGCGCGAGCAAGCCGCTACAGCTCTTAAATACAAGGGCATCCGAATTGTGATAGCCGGTTCGTTCAGCGCCACTTACCTCCGCAATGCTTTCAACAACGGATTCTTAGCCGTTGCAGTACCGGAATTTGTAAAGCGTCTTAAAGAACTTTTCCCCTCAAAATCTCTCACAATTAATACCCAAGAAAATGTCGTAATTGATTTTGAAAATTCAGTTTTGCGTTTCGCGGGCGAAGAATTCCATTTTAATCCTATTGGAAAAGCGGCTCAGGAAATAATTGTGGCCGGCGGGTTAGGCGATTGGGTAAAGGGGAAAATTTAGTTGGAATCAATTTTTTCTAATTACTACCAGTTAAGGAAAAATTTTCCGGATACCCAAAGGTCATTTCCAATTAAAAAATTGTCGAAAGGAGAAAATAAAAAAACCCTCCCCTTTTGAGGGAGGGTTAAATTGATTAGATTAATCTAACTAAAAATATTCTTAAAGAACTCGGCTATTTGAGGATAGTATTTAAAGAAGACTGGGGCGAATACTAACGAAACAACCGACATTAATTTAATTAAAATATTCATTGAAGGACCGGTAGTGTCCTTAAAAGGATCGCCAACGGTATCGCCCACAACCGCCGCAGCATGCGTAGGCGTGCCTTTTCCGCCGAGGTTTCCTTCTTCAATCCATTTTTTGGAATTATCCCACGAAGCACCGCCGTTAGTCATCATCATTCCAAGCAAAACGCCAGTAGCGGTAGCGCCTGCAAGAAAACCGCCCAGGGTTTCCGGACCAAGGAATAAACCAATAAACAACGGAGCAAGCACCGCAATTAATCCGGGCAAAATCATTTCTCGCAATGCAGAACGCGTAACAATGTCCACACAAGTTTCAATGTCTGGTTTGGCTTTTCCTTCGAGCAATCCGACGATTTCCTTGAATTGTCTTCTAATTTCGACCACCATTTTGTCCGCCGCGCGGCCTACGGCTTTAAGGGTAAGAGCCGCAATAATGAACGGCATTAAAGAGCCAAGCAACAAACCAACTACAGGCATATGTTTGGTTAAATCGATGGCAGGCAATTTAACTGCATGTTGGTAAGCCGAGAAGAGAGCCAAAGCGGTTAAAGCGGCAGAACCTATTGCAAATCCCTTGCCAATTGCTGCGGTTGTATTTCCCAAAGCGTCCAGTTTGTCGGTAATTTGTCTTACTTCGGGATCAAGTTCAGCCATCTGCGCTATGCCGCCGGCGTTGTCGGCAATAGGTCCGTAACTATCGGTGGACATTACAATTCCAATAGTCGATAGCATTCCAACCGCCGCAAGCGCAATGCCGTAAAGTCCGCTTAACGAGAACGAAATGATAATCGCCAGAGAGATTGTAATAATCGGCCAAATTGTGCTTTCGAAACCAACTGCAAGACCGGTAATAATAGTGGTAGCCGGGCCGGATTGGCTGCTCTTGGCAATTTCTTTGATTGGACTTCCGGAAGTGAAATATTCGCTTTCAACGCCAATTAAAATTCCAGTGATCAAACCCGTTACAACAACCCAGAATTCGTTCAAGTGGTCAAACATTGCGTTAACGGTAATGTAGGAACCTATAATAAAAATTACGCCTGCAACGTAAGTAGTATTACGCAACGCCGTTTGCGGGTTCATCTTCTTCAAAATATTAATCGAGAAAATACCAATTAAAGAAGAAATCAAACCAACGGTAATTAATATTATCGGCAGAGCGGCGTAATTCAATGGGTTAGAAAGGGTTACGCCAATAGCGATAGCGGCAACTACCGAGCCAACGTAGGACTCGAACAAATCCGCGCCCATACCGGCAGTGTCCCCAACATTGTCGCCAACGTTATCGGCTATAACGCCCGGATTACGCGGGTCGTCTTCGGGAATTCCAGCTTCAACTTTTCCAACGAGGTCGGTACCAACATCGGCGCTTTTTGTGTAAATACCGCCGCCAACCCTTGCGAACAGCGCTATTGAAGAAGCGCCAAGGGCAAAGCCGCTAATAATTTGGGGATCGCGGGTAAAGTAGAAAACAATCCCAAGCCCAACAACGCCAAGCGCGGCAACGGAAATTCCCATTACCGACCCGCCAAGAAAAGAAGTCAGCAAAGCTTCCGGCGTGCCGCCCGAAGCGGCTGCCTGACAGGTTCTACCCGAACTGTGGGTAGCTGCTTTCATCCCGAAAAATCCCGCAAGCATCGAACTAATGCCGCCTAACAAGTAAGCATATCCAGCTTCCAGTTTAATAAACAAAGCCAGAACAATGAAAACTACTACCATGAATACAGCAATTATTCTGTATTCTCTGGAAAGGAAAGTCATTGCCCCTTTGTGAATTTGTTCGGCAATTTCTTGCATTCGCTCGTTACCGTCGTCCTTCTTAAGAACGATTTTGTAGATGACAAATGCAAAAATTAGCCCTAACAAGCCAATTATTGGCACCCAATAGAGTCCTCCCATAAAATCCTCCAATTTGTTTTAGTTTAGAAAAAGAACATAGGAAATATGTTTAGTTTGATTATTTGTTGAATCTTTATCTTACGCATGGCGCTAAATTCGTCCGTTATTATTAGGTTTGATTAGCCCTGTAATTTTAAAAGGTAGGAAAGTAATTCGCCGAAGTTGAATCGTATTACTTAATATTTCCAAATACGACATGATTTTTTAATAAGGCCTATATTGTTTTTTTTCTAAAAATCAAATTTTCTTTTAGCAAATAATTTAAGCGTAAAATTACAAAAAAAATATTTTATTAATTCAAAAATTTTTGCCCTAAATAATTTTTTTCTTAAAGACGTCTAACAAAAAGCCCCCTAAAATCTACGCTCCACACGAGGTTACTCTTCCGTTTCCCTTTTCCTTGTTAATGTTTCTGAATTACTAATTCAAAATACTATTAAGTAAGAAGAGATATTTGAATAATTAAAGGAATTATTTTAGATTGACAAATCAAATAATTTTACTAAAAATTTCGGGGAAGAAATGGCAGGCAAAACAAAACTCTGGTATTTGGAAAATTTTAATCTTTTTAAAGAACTGGACAAAGAAAGCATGGACAATTTAAATTCCATTACTACAATGCAGGAAATCCCCAAATCCCAACCGATTTATTTTGCCAAAGAGCCTTCCCGCTCAATTTATTTTTTAAAAAGAGGCAGAGTGAAGTTAACCCGGACGTCCCCCGACGGCAAAGAGACAATAATTGCGCTTGTAAATCCAGGCGAGGTCTTTGGCGAGCTGGCAATAATCGACGGCAGCGAACGAACCGATTACGCAATAGCAATGGACGATTGTTTGATTTGCGCAATTAGCCGGGAAGAATTCCGCAACTTTATTGAAAAACGGCCTGATTTAAATTTAAAAGTAACGAAGCTAATTGGATTCAAGCTACGCAAATATAGCGAAAAAATCGACGCCTTAATTTTCAAGGATGCGCAACAGCGGGTAATTTCTTTCATTTTAAATCAAGCCACAAATTACGGAAAAAAAATTGGCGACGAATATTTCTTAAAACCGTTTTTAACTCACCAAGAAATAGCGCAGCTTACCGCTTGCTCAAGGCAAACTGTAAATTCCATTTTAACAGATTTGCGCCAGGAAGGATTGATTGATTTCGACAGGAAGAAATTGGTAATTCATCTCCCCGGGGAATTAAAAAAAAGAATTAGGTAGTAGTGTTTCTCGCGGGAAAAATTTACCGGGAATAAAAACGCAGCCATAGGAAACAGTTAACGCAAAACAAGAAAACTAAAGAAACAGCAAGCTCCCAACGCCTGCTTAATCTTAACCTTAACCTCAACCTTAATCTAAAATTCCTCCGCCCAACCGGAGCTAACTGCAGACCTGTTCGTTCAACTCAATAATCTTTTCCCTTACTCTTTGTTGAAAGTTCGGAGAGTTGTCGGCAAAAATTAACGAGCGGCTAACGTTTACCAGAAAATCCGATTTTTTGTTTTTCAGAAATAAATCAGCGACTTCTTTCAAGCCGCCACCTTGCGCGCCAACGCCGGGAAGCAAAACAGGCAAGTTTTTAATTAAGCCAAAATTCTCCCGCAATGATTTGAATTTAGTTGCACCGAAAACAATCCCAAGATTTTTAAATTCATTCCAATCGTTAACTTTCTTAATTACTTCCTGAAACAGAAAATTGCCGTTTTGCAATTTTTGCAATTCAAAATCTTTTGCGCTCGGATTGGAAGTGAGCCCAAGAATAAAAGTAAGTTTGGCTTTGTAGGCTTTAAATGGCTCAATAGAGTCGAACCCCATGTAAGGATGCAGCGTTACGGAATCAAATTTTAAATGCCCGAAAATAGATTGAGCATATTTTTTCGAGGTATTCCCAATATCGCCTCTTTTTGCATCAGCAATAACAAGGGTTTCCGAAGGAATTAATTTTAAAGTTTTAATTAGCGCCTCTAAGCCTTTAATTCCAAGGGCTTCGTAAAACGCAAAGTTAATTTTGTAAGCCGCGGCGTAATCCCGGGTAGCTTCAATTATTTTTTTATTGAACTCAAAAACAGGGTTGTCGTTAGTTAACAAATGTTTTGGTAGTCTGTCTGAATCCGAATCCAACCCTACGCAAATATGTTTGCCGTTTTCAACCGCAAGCAGTAATTTTTCAATTGCTTTCATTAAACGCGCTCTTTTCTTGTTCTGTACAAATTCATTACCACCCCCACGGCAAGCATGTTAGCTAGCAACGAGCTGCCGCCGTAACTAATAAACGGCAGGGGTATTCCAATAACGGGAGCAATACCGACGTTCATTCCGATATTTACAAAAAAATGAACCATGAAAATTGTTAAAACGCCAATGGTAAAAAGGCTACCGAATTTGTCTTTTGAAATGGAAGTTAATTTCAAAAGGCGCAAGAAAAACAACAGAAACAAAAGGACAACAATAAATCCACCCACAAATCCAAATTCTTCACCAACGACTGCAAAAATAAAATCCGTGCGTTGTTCGGGAATAAAGCGCAATTGGGTTTGACTTCCGTGCAGGAAACCCTTGCCAAACAATCCTCCGGAGCCAATTGCCACTTTCGCCTGAAGGGCGTTGTAGCCGTAACCAAGCGGATCGGACTGCGGGTTAATGAAAGTTAAGATTCGCCTTTGTTGGTGGGGCTTAAGAAGCTTAAAGAAAAAATCGAAAAAGAAACCGGAAGCAAGGTTAAGCACAAAAACCGAGGCGCTTGTAAATAAATCCTTTTTGAAATAAAACAACCCTACAAGAACGAAAACAAGAACGAGCGAAAGAGCCGCCCAACCGAAAAGCGAGGCAAACACAACAACAACGGGGCTTAACACAACGAATAACCCAAACAAATCGATGCCGGACCAAAAAATCATCGCTATTGTGAACACCGCAAAAACAATAGCCGTACCCAAGTCGGGTTCGAACAAAATCAATAATAACGGGACGAATCCAATCACCAGCGCCACGGCTGTTTTCTTCAGTTGACCTTCTTGCTCTCCCCTGCCTCCAAGCCAACTTGCGAGCATCAAGACGGTTGAAAATTTGGCGAGCTCCGAGGGTTGAAATCCAATGGGACCAATAATCAGCCAACTTTGCGCGCCATAAATTTTACGTCCGTAAAAAATCACAAAAATCAGAATTGCAAGAGTAAACAAGTAAAGAGGGAAAGCCAACAGCTTGTAAAATTTTGCGGGCAAAAAATAAGCCACAAAAAAACCGGCAAGAGAGATTCCAAGCCACAAAACTTGACGCGTAAAACTTCCATGCGCCGTAGGATTACTGTAAGTAGCGCTGTAAATTGCCACAAGACCAATTAACGAAAGCGCCAATACGTAAATAAACAAATTGAAATCGAATTTGTCCTGAATCTTGTAATTAATTTTCATTTTTAACCGAACTTAAATTTTTAGGTTTGTATCGCAAGTAAGTTTCAATTACTCTCCGGGCTATCGGAGCGGCGTAAGTGGCGCCGTAGCCAGCGTTCTCAACCAGAACAGCCACAGCTATTTGAGGACTGTCGTACGGCGCAAAGGCAATAAATACAGCATGATCCTTACCATGCGGATTTTGCGCCGTCCCTGTTTTGCCGGCGATAGCCAAATCCTTCAAAGCAATATTCACCGCCGTGCCCTTTCGGTTCACAACGTAAAACATTCCTCTCCTTACGATGTCCAAATACTTTCTTTTAATATTAACTTTTAAAGTGTCGAAAGTCAAATTCGTTCTCTGCCGCGAACCGGAATCCAGAATAGCTTTAACAAAATGCGGGCGGACGGTCTTGCCCCAATTGGCAAGCAAAGCAGCGTATTGAGCCAGTTGGATTGGCGTTACGCCCCATTCACCTTGTCCTATTGCAAGGCTCAGCAAAACGCCGCGCGTCCATTTATTTTTTCCGTAAACTTTATTGTAATAATTTTCGTCGGGCACGCGTCCGTTCACCTCTTCTCCAATATCAATGCCCGTTTTACGACCAAAGCCAAACATCCTTGCATAGTAGGCTAATTTTTCCAACCCCAGTTTTTGAACGTAATAATAAAAATACGTATTGCAGGATTTTTCAATCGCTTCAATTACGTTAACCCTTCCGTGAACGTGCGTGCATTTAAAAAACCTGTTCCCAAATTGCAGCCCCCCTTTGCAATTAACAATGTTGGAAGTCGTAATAATGTTTTCCTGGAGCAACGCCAGTGCGTCCAACATTTTAATCGTTGAACCGGGCGGATATTCCGAAAGCGTGGCACGGTTAAAAAGCGGTTTGTCGGGATCGTTGGACAAAGAATCCAGCACAAAAGGAGAAGTGACACCCGCAAAATCGGAAAGATTGTATTGAGGCGAACTAACAAAAGCCAATATTTCCCCGCTCCTCGGGTCGAGCGCCACAACCGCTCCGCGCTTGCCTTTCATTAAACGTTCGGCTTGTATTTGCGTTTTTTTGTCGATAGTAAGCAACAAATCTTTTCCTTTTTGCGGCGGATTGTCCAACGCTCCGTTCTTGTAGCGTTTAATAATTTTCCCCTTAGCGTTAACCACAAATAATTTGTATCCTTTTTTGCCTCTTAAGTATTTTTCGTAGCTTCTCTCGAGTCCTAAAATACCAATTAAATCGTCGGCGGCGTAAAGTCCGCCGTATTTTTTCAATTGCTTTAAGGAAACGCCGCCAAGATATCCGAAAAAATGCGAGCCGTTTACGCCGAAGGAATAATCTCTTTGAAGTTCAACCGAATATTTGATTCCTTTTAGTTTGGAAGAATTCTCTTCGTACCAAGAAATAAATTTAAAAGGGACATCTTTTTTTATTCTTACTGGCGAGAAGCCCCCGAAATTTTTTCGATTTTTTAGAATTCGGGCGAGCGTTCCCCTTTTTAATTTTAACAAATCCTCCAGCAACCTGTTAAAACGGGGATTGTAGTAAGCCGGCGTTATTTGGACGTTAAAAGAATGGGTGTTGCTCACAAGCAAATTTCCGTTTCTGTCAAAGAAAACCCCGCGCGCCGGCTTCAAAACAATTTTTTTAATGTAATTTTCTTTCGAGCGTTTTAGGAACGTAGACCGTTCAACTACCTGCAAGGAAAAAAGTTTAAATATTATTACGCCCGCCAGCACAATAATTAAAATAAAAAAGATTGTTTTTCGCACTTGTGAATCGACTTCGTTAATCATCTTTCCAATCACTCGATTAAAGATTTAGGTTTAAGAACTACGACGGGCAAAGTAAAAATGGAAGAGTA
>JALWSN010000559.1 GCA_027080245.1 Ignavibacteriales bacterium
TTTCTAAATGTGTGAGGTCGTCCCTCCCTAATTATTTCAAGCTTATTCCAGTTCAGCGTCAGTTTTAATCCCGTGTTGGTAGTAAAATTGTTTCCGTCCATTTTAACTACTGTTCCGTATTCGTTTCTTTTTTTTGAGAGAGCATCGTTTACCAGCGCTTTTAGAAACTCCTCGTTAGGCTTATTCTTTTTTTCAAAGGTGATGGGGTCAAGGTGAATGTAACCTGTATCCGTCTTGACAATTAAATGATAGCCCAACACTGTTCTAATAACCGAATAGCTTTGCCAAAACGCGTGGGGAATAATTGTGAATTTTTTAATGATTGGATATTGTTTGACGCCGATTGTAGTTTGTAAACTATTGTTGGAGGGTTGTGGAATTAAAAGCAAGCCGGTTAAAGCCCACACAATTAAAGGCAAAGCTAAAACAAATCCGATTACCTTGAAGAGTTTCTGAAGAAGTTTCATCTTAATTATTCCCTTAAGCCCTCGAACTAAAACAATAATTGACTTGCTTAATTAAATGTTAGCATTTTTAATAAAATTTGTTGTTTGATTAGTTTTCTTTTTAATATCAAAAAGAAATTTAGCTTTAAATAAATATTAAATCAAGAAATGTGATGAAGCTCACAATAATTTGAAATCGGCAGGCTTAATAATTTAAGGCAATTTGTTGATTCGTAAAACAAGTAAAAGGGGACGCAAGAAACAATTGAAATCACGCAACAAATATTAATATTAAAGGAGCGACGCTTCTAAGAAAGCGTCGCCCTTTAATTGTTATTTTTTCTGAACCCCGTATTTTTTTGTGTAAGCAATCATGCCGCCCAGCACATTTTTTATTTTCTTAAAACCGTTTGCTAGTAATATTCTGCTTGCAATGGAGGAACGATGTCCCGAGCGGCAAATTACCGCCATTGTTCTGTTTTTGTATTTGTTTAATTCTTTTAGCCTTTGCGAAAGAACTTGTACCGGAATGTTAATTACTCCGGGAATGTGTCCGTAGCGCCCTTTGAGTTCTTGAGGCGTTCTAACGTCAAGTATTACAAGCGTTGAATCGGTTTTCATTAATTTATGAAATTGTTCAACCGTAATTGAATACTTTGTTAAATCCTGCGCAAAAGAGTTAATTCCAACTATTAGAAAAAGCGCCGTAATCATTAGAGTTAATTTAGTACGCATTGAGTTTCTCCTTATTTTATTATTGTTTCAATCAATCCGATGTTTTCAATTTCAGCTACGAGCTTATCTCCCCTAACGGTTTTACCCACTCCCGCCGGAGTGCCTGTAAATATTAGGTCTCCGGGTTCAAGGGTCATTTTGGACGAAATATATTTGACGATTTCGGCGGGTTTAAAAATCATTTTCTTTAGTTTCTCGTTTTGCCTTGGTTCGCCATTTAAATAAAGCTTTATTGTCTCTTCTAAAGTCAGACTGTAATCTTCCGTAGAAATAAAATCGGAAACAACCGCCGAAGAGTCGAAACATTTTGCCAAAGTCCACGGGTGCCCTTTCTTTTTAAGCTCATTCTGAACGTCCCGCAACGTCATGTCCAGCCCAACACCGTAACCGCCAATTGCCTCGGAAGCTTCTGCTAAGACGGCGTTTTTAACTCTGTTTTTAATTAAAAGAACAAGTTCGGCTTCGTAATGTAACTCACTCGAGTAATCGGGGTGAACGACAGCCTCGCCCGAAAAAGCTAATACCGACGAGGGCTTTAGAAATATTAACGGGAACTCAGGGGTTTCGTTGCCAAGTTCCTCGGCATGCTTAACGTAATTTCTACCGACGCAAACAATCTTGCCTACGGTAAATTCCGTTCCCTTATTTTTTAGTTTTACTTTTTTCATTTACTCTCTTCCAAGAACTTTTTACAAACCCCCGTATTCAAAATTCAAAAACTTTTCAACCTTAATCTTAGCCTTAACCTTAACCTAAAATTAAACTTCTTTCTGCTTAATTGTTCTTTAGGATTCAAAAATTGTTTGATGAGAAACTTACTCAAAAGGATTCTTACGTTTTCAATTTTTTCTTTTTCGCCGCGGGGTAAAGAATGTTGTTTAATATCAGGCGATAGCCTGGCGAATTTTTGTGCAGACTCAGGTCGGTTGGCGGATCGCCTACGGCGTGACGGTAATCCTCGGGGTCGTGTCCGCCGTAAAAGGTAAACGTACCTCGTCCGTAATTGCCGTGGATGTATTTTACCTGATCTGTTCCTTCCCTCTCGGCTAATATTGTAACGGATTTCTTAATCAACTCTTTTCTGAACATTGTGGTTTGTCCCATGAAGCCGTGAATGACATTAACATGGTCCTGCGTTAACATTGTTGGCACCGGGTCGTATTTGGCGGAGAAATTAAACAAAGTAAAGTAATCGTCTTTTTCCGGTCCTATTTCAGATGGCTGAATATCGATGTTGCTGAACTCGTAGACCATGGGGTTCATTTCGAGCTTGAAATTTGTAAATGCAAGGGTTTGGGAATAGTCAAGTTTCTTTTGAGCGTTAGGATCCGGCGCGTCCCCGTCGTACATCTTGTCCACGATGTCAACATTTTGAGCGGCAAGGGCGATGTCGTAGGTGTCGGTTGCCGAACACATTGCAAAAAGGAACCCGCCGCGGGCGATGTATTTTTTAATGGCCAAAACTACTGCTTTTTCCATTTCGGAAACTTTTTTGAAGCCGAGTTTTTTTGCTTCCGCCTCGTAAGTTCTTTGCCTGTCCTGATACCATTGAGCGCCCCGGAAGCTGGCGTAAAACTTTCCGTATTGACCCGTAAAATCTTCGTGGTGTAGGTGTAGCCAATCGTATTGGTTTATTTTTCCGTTAAGAACTTCGTCAACCCAAATTTTGTCGTAAGGAACTTCGGCGTAATCCAAAACCATGGTAACGGCGTCGTCCCAGGGCTTAAAACCCGGCGGTACGTAGACCGCAATTTTAGGCGCCTTTTCTAACCTAACGACGTCCATGTTCACTTCGTCGCTTTGAACGTAGCCGTAAAGTTTAATTGCTTCTTTGTTCGACAATCTTTTAAACGCCACACCTTTAATTCTGCACTTGTTTGCCAACTCAGGCGAATAGTCCAGCAGGAACGAACCGCCACGGTAGTTCAACAGCCAATCGGCTTTTCCGCCTGCTTTCAAAGCGTTGTAAGTTATTCCGTAAGCCTTTAAGTGATCCGTTTGCGCCAAGTCCATGTAAATTAGCAGTTTGCCTTGCGGTCGAACCCTGGTAAAAGCGATAAGAATAATTGCAAAAGTTAAAACTTTAATTGTTTTCATTGGTTTATTTTTTAGTTAAAAATTTTTTCTGTTTCCCGAACTCTTTTCTCATTCCCTGCGCTTGCCGGGAAATTTAACTTTTTAAAAATCATCCTTTTTCCAACAAATCTGAAAACGAAACCATTACGAAGAAGCAAGGTTGTTAAAGTTCAAAAACTAATATCTATTTACAGCTTGGAGCCGAATTTGTTTCGTTAAAAATAAAATTATTTTAAGCCTTTAATATTAGCAAAAAATGAACATCCCCCAAACCGCCGCAATTATTCGACCAAAGATATTAAGGTTTCGGAAAAGCTTAAGTTTCAAGGGGAAAGGCTTCCTTTCTTTCTTTACCTATTAGAACCATTAAATGAAAAATTAAGGCACAGGTAAGCCCTATTATCATTGGTTCTACGGAAGCTAATAGCGAGTTCGGGCTAAAATAATTGCGCAGAACAAACCACCCAAAACTTGAAAAGACTCCAATTAAAATTTCAGCAAGGGCAAATTTTTGCGGAATGCGGAAACCTTTGTAATAAGCTCCGATTATCAACAGAATTAAGCCTGGGATGAAAACGCTGCCAATTAAATACCACATTTGAATAATGGATTGAACAAACATCACAAAAGCTACACTGATTATTGCCGAAACAAGTAATCCTATTTTTGTGTAAAGAGGCAGCTTTTGTTCGTCTTTTGTACGGGCAAATCTGAAAATAAAATCCTTGCCCAAAGTGGTTCCGCTTAAGAAAAAGTAACTGTTCAACGTGCTTAAAATAGTGGCGAACATCGCGGCGTAAAACAGCCCTTTTAACCCGCTGCCCAGCGTTTTTTCGGCAAGCATTGGGAAAGCCATTACAGGATTTTTCAAATTCGGGACCAAAGCCCGGGAGAACAATCCCGTGGAAGCGGTAAGAAAATCGAAAAGGAGCCAAAAAACAACCGAAATTAGAATGCCGTATTTAGCTACGTTTCCATCCCGCGCGGCGTAAGAGCGCTGGTGAAACCCTGGGTCGGTGAAAGTCCAGAGGGCAATTAAAAACCAAACCAAAATGTAAAGCGGATTGGCGTTACCGGTTAACGTCAAATGCGAAGGGGGAAGATGCGCTCGCAAAAAATTCATTCCTCCGAATTGGCTCGTTAAAACGGCAAAGATTAAAATGAACCCCGCAAACATTACAAAGAATTCGAACGCATCGGTAAACAAATCCGACTTGTAGCCGCCCTTAAGGAGGTAAACAAAAGAAATGACTAATGAGAATAAAATTGAAACGAAAAAACTTAAGTTAAACATTAAGGAAATTAACGTTGCCAGCATCAACAAATACGGGGCGGGCAATACAAGCGCAAAAACGATAAGCGAGCTTGCAAGCCCCGCGCGCTTGCCGTAAACTTCGTCGATTTTATCGGGTATTGTAAACAGGGATGATTCGCGGATTTTTTTCGCGAAGAAAATCGCAAACAATATTGCAAAGATGTAGTAAGGAAAGCCTTGCGTAAACCAGCTTAAGAGTCCGTAACGGTAAGTGAATTCCCCCACGCCAAGGATTCCGCCGTACCATGTGGCTACATTAGTTAAAATGAACAAAGGCAGTCCAACTTTTCTGCCCGAAAGCAAGAAATCGCCGGCATCCTTTTGCGAAAATTTCCCGGGTAAAAATCCAATTAAAAGGACAATTACAAAAAACGAAACAACAAGCAGGATGTCTAAATTAGAAAATGTAACCATGCTTCAACAACAAATTTAATTCTCTTACCAGAATAACTTTGCCGCCCTGAATTTTTAAAACCACCCTATTTGTTGTTGCAACGTTGCTGGTGCCGTCTCTTGTGCCAAATGGGAGAGCGGTATTTTTCAGAGAGTATTTTAATCCTTTTGAAGTAATCTTGGTTTCTTCGTCGAATCCGTAAAGCGAAATTGTTTCCCCGGATTCTGCAGGAAATTCCACCTTGCCGGCAATAGTGTAAGCCGCGGATTTTTCGTGAATCAAAATTATTTTGATTTTGTCGTAATATTTCAGCAGTAAACCAACGTTGTTAAAGGAGTGGTCTAATCTGTCGCCGGTCGCGCCAATTAACGCCGCTTGCCCGAACCCGTGTTTAATGGCGTATTTAATAGCTTTCTCTACGTCAGTGTCGTTCTGCCTTGAATAATGAATGAATTTTGAAACGGGCGCGAACGCTTTCCTTGCTGTTTCGGAAATAGAATCGAAATCGCCGATTATTACGTCCGGAGTAAATCCTTTGCTAAAAGCAAAGTTAGCGCCTCCGTCCGCACAGATTATTGTAGAGTACCCCTTTGCTGTTAACTTAAGAATTACTTTTTTCCGCGGGCTGAATCCGTTTGCCCAAATCAAACATTTTTTCATTTGCAATTATCTTTAACTTAAAAGTAAAATTTTTCAAAAATAATTTAATAGCAACCGATGCGTGAAAGCGTTCACAATATTGAGGATAATTAACCTAACATTGCGCAACCCCTTTAATTACAGGAGTTACCGGAGCGAACGCTCCCAAATTTAGTTTTCCAAATAAAGATTGCGAACCATTTTTTTGCTGTCCCACGGCGCGGGCTTTCCACCAAGGTATTTGTGAAACCATTCAAGATGCGCGTTGTAATACAAGGGCATCGAGCGAATGGGGTTTGGCCAATGCCCGTCGTTCTTAAAGATAATCAACCTCGAGGGTATTCCTTTTAGTTGTAAATTAGTAAAGTACCGAATGCTCTGCGTGTAAGGTATCCTGTAATCTTTTTCGCCCGTAATTATTAGCGTTGGCGTTCTAAAGTTTTTAACGTAATTGCTTGGGGACATCCATTGGTATTTGTTTCCCAAGTCCCAGTTGGCAAACCACAACTCTTCGGTTTCTTCTTTAAATTCGGACAAATCGTAAATTCCCATCATCGAGGCAAGGCACTTAAATCGATGCGTTTTAGCCTGTAGCAAGTTCATGAAATAACCGCCGAAGGACCACCCCATCGCTCCCATTCTTGTGGAATCGACGTAGCTTAATTTCGACAAATAATCCGTTACCTTCATCACGTCCGTAAAAACTTTACCCGCCCAATCCTTTGAAATTTCCGCCGTGTATTTTTGTCCGTAACCTGTTGAACCGTGTGGATTTGGGAACGCCACCACGTAGCCTGCCGCGGGGTAAACCTGCCAATCGAATCTGAAAGAATCCATCCATTCGTATTGCGGACCGCCGTGAACGTTAATAATCAAAGGATATTTTTTGTTCGGGTCAAAATTGTGCGGTTTAATAATAAACACATGCACGGGAACGCCGTCCGCGCCTTTTACCCAAGTTTGTTCGGCGCTTCTAAAATCGTATTGGCGTTCAAGTTCTTTGTTAAAATTGGTGATGTCCGTTAATTTCCCTTTAGTGAAATCGTAACGGGCTAACTCGTATGGCTTGTTGATTTTTGAATAAGAAACAATTGCAAAGTTGTCGTCGGGCGAAACGTCGAACGAGGAAATCGACAAATGCGGAATTACTTGTTTTATTTGAAGGGTGATTAAATCGACTTTAAAAAGCGGCCGGTAGCCTTTGTAATCGGCGGTAAAATAAATTGACTTTGAATCGGAAGCCCATTTGAAATTGCGAACCCAATAATCAAAATGTTTAGTTAATATTTTTTTTTGACCGTTTTTCATATTGACAATTTCGAGCATGAACTTGTCAGATTCGTAGCCTGGCGTTTTTTGCGTAACGTAAGCCAGATATTTACCGTTGGGAGAAAATTTCGGATTGCCGTCGTAACCCTTGTTTTCCTTGGTGACGTTAATAAGATTTTTACCGTCTGCGTTAACGATCCAGACGTCCGAGTTTGTCGAGCTTTCCGGATTCGGAACGCGTTTTGAATCGAAAGCTACTTTCGAAAAATCGGTCGAGAAAACGTAATGGTCGCTGCCGCCGGCTGAAAAGGTAGGTGAGTTAAAACGCCCCGGCGTTAAATCTATTAACTTTTTATTTTTTCTGTCCATTAAAAAAACGTGTGTGTATTGCCCGTCTTCGTAATGCGTCCAATGCCTGATGAAGAGAGAGTCGAAAAGGTGCGCCTGAATTGGACCGTTGAGCATCGAGTTTAAGATTTTCCTATTGCAGTTGGGGTTTGCGCCACATTCGGGAAATATTTTAGCTTGAAAAATAATTTGTTCAGCGCCTCTGCTAATTTTTGGCGAAACGATTCCGAATTTGCAATGAGTTAAGCGCTCGGGTTCGCCTCCGCGCAAAGAAAGTTTGTAGAGCTGTGGTTTTTTACCGCGAGCGGAAACAAAATAAATCGATTCGTCGTCCCGGGACCACATTGGGTTAAAATCAGCGGCGGGATTGTTTGTAAGTCGGCGTAAGTTCGAACCGTCGACGTTAACGATGTAAACGTCCGTATTGGTTAGCGCTTTTTTAAGATTGCTTTTGGTGGCGGTAAACAACACTTGCTTTCCCGAATGCGAAATAACGGGGGAGCTAACGTAAACTGTTTTGTAAAGGGCGGCTATTGTAAGCGCTTTCTTTTGAGCGTGAATTTGCAGAAAGACGCCAAATAAAAAGACTAACAAGAAAATCTTTTTCATTTTTAATTCCTTTAATGAATGACAAACCGATTTAAACTAAGTAAGAAAAATATTAAAAAAAGATTTGGCAAAAAAATTAGTGGAGTAAAAGTTGCTAAAATAAACGCATCCTTTACTTCTGTCCAAAATGCTTTAAGATTCAATTAAATTCAAACGGATGTGTTTGTTCTTCAAAGAACTCTACTCCCAACCCCCATTCTCTTTCGAAGATAAGGGGGCTTTTAAATGTGTTCAGCGCTTTTGAAGTTCTTCCTCCTTTTCTCAAGAGGATGACCGGGAAGGAGTTGTTGGAAAGTCTTAAGTAGAAAGTAATTGACGTTTAGTAACTAATTTTGCTTTGGAAACCGTTGCGTGCTACTGTCTTTCCTTTCCACGCAGAGAGCGAAAAGGACGTTCATCTGTGTTTAATCTGTGTGAATCTGTGGTTTCTTTTTTTCAACAGATTATTTCAGATTAATGCAAAAATTAAAGCTAATTATTAACCACTTCACTTCTGTCCAAAATACATTGTAATTCAATTTATTTTGGACAGATGCAGTATCCTTAAACTTTGGTAAAGCTGCCGGGAATTAGTAAAGCATCGAAACGTCGCCAGCGCCTTCCCTGATTACGTGCGGTTCGTCGTTAGTTAAATCTACAATGGTTGAAGGCTGCCCATTAATTGCGCCGTTTGCAAGCATTAAATCTATTTGGTTGTTGAACACCATGTGAATTTCGGAAGGGTCGTAAAGTATTTCGCCTTTCCTATTGGTTACGCTTGTGCTGATAATGGGATGCCCCAATTCTTCAGTTAGAGTAAGCGCCACGGGGTGATTGGGAATGCGGATTCCAACGGTCTTTCGCTTAGTCCACAAAATTTTCGGGACAAGTTTCGACGCCGGCAGAACAAACGTGTAGGGTCCGGGCAAGAGTTTCTTCATTAGCTTGTAGGCGTAATCGGAAACTTTAGCGTACTTGGCGATTTCTTTTAAGTTTGGGATGATGAAGCTAAACAGCTTTGTTTCCGTTACGTTTTTTATTCTGTAGATTTTTTCGATAGCGGATTTGTTAAAGATGTCGCAACCTATCCCGTAAACAGTGTCGGTTGGGTAAATAATTACGCCGCCTTTTTTTAATTTTTCAACGGCTTTATTAATATATCTTTGTTGAGGCGTAACGGGATGTAATTCGTAATAATCCATTTTTTCTCTTACTTTATTAAAAACAATATTTCTTTTTTAATACCAATATAAGCGATGTTTTGGTTTTATCAAATCTTTTCTTTTACTTTGCGGTGATTTGTTAAATTGGATGAAGAGAAAATGAAAAAGAGTAAAATACCCAAGCAAGTAATATTCTTAGGCGTAATAAGTTTCTTTACCGATTTTGCAAGCGAGATGCTTTACCCAATTGTGCCTTTGTTTTTGGTCTCTTACCTCGGAGCCTCGGTTTCAGTTGTAGGAATTCTCGAGGGCGCAGCCGAAGTTACCGCCGGACTACTTAAAGGATTTTTCGGTGCCGTTTCCGATAAGCTGGGCAAGCGTTCGCTTTTTGTGAGGATCGGTTACTCGCTTTCAGCCGTAGTTAAACCTTTGCCTGGCTTTTTGCCAAGCGTTGGAACGGTGTTCTTTTCCCGCGTAACTGACAGGGTTGGCAAAGGGGTGCGAACAGCGCCTCGCGACGCGCTTCTTTCTTACAATTCGAACGAAAGTAATTCGGGAAAAATCTTTGGCTTCCATCGCGGAATGGACACGCTTGGCGCTGTCGTCGGTCCTCTTGCGGCAGTGGGAATTCTTTCATTGTTCCCCGGCAGGTTTACCTTTGTTTTTATTGCGGCAATCGTCCCTTCGATTTTCGCAATTTATTTCACTACTGTAATTAAGGACCCACCCGATTTGAAGAAACTTGCTAAATCGGAAAAATATTCATTCGGAGAATTCTGGCGAACCGCACCGAAAAATTACAAAACAATATTGTTTCTTTTAACCCTCTTTGCTTTCGCCAACAGCAGCGACGTTTTTTTAATATTGAAATCGAACAAGGACACCGGCTCGAACATATTGGCAATATTGGCTTATGTGCTCTACAACATAGTTTACGCTATTTCTTCTTACCCCTCGGGCGCGGCGGCGGACAAAATAGGCAAGAAAAAAATTTACATCGCCGGGTTGTTTGTTTTTTCGGCGGTCTATTTTGGATTTGCTTTTAACAATTCCGGCTGGATCGTTTGGCCTCTCTTTGCTATTTACGGATTTTACACCGCCTTCACTGAAGGAACGTCGAAAGCGTGGATTTCTGATTTGGTGGAGCAAAAATACATTGGCAGCGCAATAGGCTTGTTTACAATGGCTTCAAGCCTGGCAATGCTGGTTGGCTCTGTGTTTACGGGCTTTTTGTGGGATAGCTTTGGCGCTAAAATTCCTTTCTTAATTTCGGCAGCGGTTAGTCTGATAATTGCAATTGCGTTAAGCTTTAAAACCAGTGGTAAAATAAGCGTTCAAAAATAGCAATGCTTTTTTTATCTTTGAATTTATGTTTTAAAATTAAATGGATTGGGAATGAAAGAGATTGCGGTTGTTGCTTTAAGCGGAGGAATGGACAGTTGCGTAACGGCGGCAATAGCCAACGAGCAATTTGAACTTGCGCTGCTGCATGTTAATTACGGGCAGCGTACGGAATCGAGAGAACTGCGGGCGTTCAACGAAATTGCCGAATATTACAACGTTGACAAAAGGCTTGTAATTGATTTTTCCCACCTTGCGAAAATCGGAGGCAGTTCGTTAACGGATTCAAAAATCGAAGTTTCCCGGGCGGATTTGCAGAACAAGGAAATTCCTACTTCTTACGTCCCTTTTAGAAACGCTAATATTCTTTCTTCTGCTACAAGTTGGGCTGAAATACTTGGCGCTACACGGCTTTTCATCGGCGCGGTTTACGAAGACTCTTCCGGCTATCCCGATTGCAGACCCGGCTTTTTTGAGGCGTTTCAACGGGTCGTGGATTTAGGCACAAAGCCCGAGACTTCAATAAAAATCGAAACCCCCATTATTCATTTAAGCAAATCAGAAATTATTAAAAAAGGCTTTGAGCTTAACGCGCCGCTGCATTTAACCTGGTCTTGCTACCAATCGGAAGATGAAGCCTGCGGCGTTTGCGACAGCTGCGCTTTGCGGCTGAGAGCGTTCCAACAACTTGGAATCGAGGACCCAATTCCTTACAAAACAAGACCGAATTATTTGTGAGTTTTAATAAGACGGGAGAGAATAAAATGGAAGATAAAACGAAAATTCTTGAAACTTTTGAAAATCAATATCCCGACAGGGATTACACTATCGTTCACACTGCGCCGGAATTTACTTCCCTCTGCCCCAAAACCGGGCAGCCGGATTTTGCCACATTAATTTTGGAATACGTTCCGGACAAGTTGTGTGTGGAGTTAAAATCTTACAAACTTTATT
>JALWSN010000560.1 GCA_027080245.1 Ignavibacteriales bacterium
AGGAGATTTCAGGACTGAAATACTTTTGAGTTATGAATGAGTTAGAAGAAAAGACATTTACTGCAACTTGTTACTTACGACTTATTCCTTAAGACTTCCAAACCACCTCAACCCAAACCCTTTCCCTCTCGGAGGAAGGGCTTACGTAATGTAACGCTTTCACCAATGTTAATGGGAGGGGGTGGAAAAGAATGCCAACTAAAATTACATTAATTGAATGTTAGCTAATTTAAAGGCTTGTAACTGACTTATTTAAAATCCTTTCGCGGAAATTATTTTGGGCAACATTTAAATATTTAATATTACGCAAGCATAATTGACTTTAACTCAATTTTTAGATAATTTTCGCAAATTAAATGTAAGTTGAAAAAGACAAGAAACCGATGTTAGAAAATTACATTCCAATCATTTTAGTTTTAGTAATTGCGGCGATTTTTGCCGGCGCAATAATTGCTTCGTCCCGTATTTTCGGACCCAAGCGCCCTTCGAAAGCGAAGGTAATGCCCTACGAAAGCGGTAAGAATCCAATTGGTGCGGCACGCCAGCGTTTCTCCGTTAAGTATTACCTTGTGGCAATGCTGTTCATTATTTTCGACATTGAAGTAATTTACGTTTACCCTTGGGGCGTCGAGTTTAAGAACTTGTTGAACTCCCATGGCATGTTTGCTTTTTGGCCAATGTTTATTTTCCTTGTTGTGCTTGAACTTGGCTTCCTTTACATCTTCAAGAAAGGAGGACTTAAGTGGGATTAGAGGCGAAACTTAATTCCGATGGTTTTTTGATTACCAAGTTGGACGCCATTCTTCAGTGGGCGCGCAAAAATTCAATTTGGCCAATGCCAATGGGCATCTCCTGTTGCGCGATTGAAATGATGTCCGCAGTCGACCCGAAATACGACATGGCAAGGTTCGGAGCGGAGGTAATGCGATTTACGCCCCGCCAGTGCGATTTAATGATTGTAGCCGGAACGGTTACTTACAAAATGGCTCACGTTGTGCGCAGAATTTACGACCAGATGCCCGACCCCAAATGGGTGATTGCAATGGGCGCTTGCACTTCAACGGGAGGCATCTACCGTTCTTACAGCGTAGTGCAGGGGATTGACCAATTTCTGCCCGTTGATGTTTACACTGCCGGTTGCCCGCCGAGGCCGGACAACCTTCTGAACGCTCTGCTTTTAGTCCGGGACAAAATCGGCAAAACCCGTTCGAAAGATATTACTGATTTGATTCCCGCTGAATTTAAAAAAGTTGAAAGTTAATATGGAATTTGAAAATTTAATTGTTGAAAAACTAAAGAAAGTTAACGAGGAATTTGTTACAGAAACTTCGGATTTTAGAGGGGATTTTACAATAATCGTTCCCGCCGAACACATTCTTAAAGTTGCCGAGATTCTTAAAAACGACGACGAGCTAAGTTTTGATTTAATCGAAGATGTAACGGCGATAGATTGGGCGCGCAGGAAGAACCGGTTCACCGTTGTTTACCATGTCTTCTCGCTTAAAAACAATTTCAGATTAAGAATTAAAGTAAACCTCGAAGGCGACGAGGTGGAATCCGTCGCCTCCGTGTGGGCAGGCGCCAACTGGTACGAGCGGGAAACGTTCGACATGTACGGAATTAAATTTTTGAACCATCCCGATTTGCGCAGAATGTACATGCCGGAAGAATTTCAATATTATCCTCTCAGGAAAGATTTCCCGCTTCAGGGAATTCCGGGTTCTTTACCTTTACCAGAAAAGAATGAGCAAGATGAACAAAAATATTGACATTACCAAGGACGAAAAATTAGTCGACTCGCTGAGGAAACAGTACCCGAGCATTACCGTCGAGGATTCGTTAGAAAATGAAATGATTTTAAACATCGGACCTCAGCACCCCGCTACGCACGGTGTTTTAAGATTGCTTGTAAGATTGGACGGCGAAACAATTATTGCCGCGCAGCCGGAATTGGGCTACTTGCACCGCGGTTACGAGAAAATGGCCGAGAGCATGGGCTACCACGATTACATTCCGCACACTGACAGGCTGGATTACACGGCAAATCTGGCAAATAATGTAGCTTACGTTCTCGCCGTTGAAAAGCTTGCGGGAATAGAAGCCCCCAAACGCGCTCAGTACATTAGAATGATTGTGGCGGAACTTGCCAGAATAATGGGGCATCTGGTTGCCGTGGGAACTTTTGTGCTCGACGTTGGCGCTATTACGCCGTTCATGTGGACTTTCAGAGAGCGCGAGAACATTCAGAATATTTTCGACACCTTAATTGGCGCTAGGTTTACTACAAGCTACACAAGGATTGGCGGCGTAGCCAACGATCTTACCGACGAAGTTATTGCAATGATTAAAAAGTTTTTGGACGGCTTCGACGACGCAATGGACGAATTCGAAAAGTTGCTCAACGCAAACAGAATATTCGTCGACAGACTGGACGGCATCGGAGTTCTGCCCAAGGAAACGGCGATTAATCTGGGCGTTACGGGTCCAAACTTACGCGGCTCGGGCGTAGAGTTCGACCTTCGCAGGGCTAAACCTTACCTTTTTTACGACGAAATGGATTTTAAAGTGCCGGTCTACACCGAAGGCGACGCGCTGGCGCGGTATTTTGTAAGATTGGACGAGCTGCGCGAAAGCGCCAAGATTATCAGACAGGCGCTGGACAAATTGCCGCAGGGAGAAGTTCTGGCAAACGATCCCAAATTCGTTTTGCCGCACAAAACGGAAATTTACACGAAAATGGAAGAGCTGATTCACGATTTCATGTTAATTAATTTCGGAATTCATCCGCCGGAGGGGGACGTTTATTTCTCGGCCGAAAATCCAAAAGGCGAGCTGGGATTTTATTTCGTCAGCAACGGTTCCGGCAG
>JALWSN010000561.1:0-2498 GCA_027080245.1 Ignavibacteriales bacterium
TAGCGATTTGTTCATCTACAATATTCAAAAGCAAAAGCTAACAAGGCTAACCAACGACTACTACGACGACAGGACTCCGGCGTTCAACAAAGAAGGCAACGTTGTTTATTTTGTTTCCGACAGAACAGGCGGGGTTTTCAGCGGGAAGAAAAATATCTTTAAAATTGACGTTAATAATTTAACCGTTGAATACGTAACTTACGCCAATTGCAATTTTTCTTCGCCCCAATTTGATTCTTCCTATTCAAGCCTTTACGCGTTAAGCGATTTAAGCGGTTCAAAAAACATCTGGCAAATTGATTTGAGCGGGTGCGAGCCGGCGGGAATGAGGCAAATTACAAATTTTTACTCGGACATTTTTAGCTTTTCTTTCGCAAACGACTCTACCGTTGTTTTTGCAGGCTTCGAAAAATACGCATTAAATATTTACAATTACGTATTAAATAAAACTAAAGCGCCGCGATACGTTGGGTTTGATTTTACTCAAACGCAGGGAATTTGGAAAGCGCCGCAAATTAAACTTGCTTCCCAAAAACAATTTTTAAAATACAAAAAGCATTACACAATCGACTACGCATTTAGCCAAATTGAAACCGACCCGGTTTTTGGAACCAGAGGCGGCGCGGTTATTTCGCTTAGCGATTTGCTGAGCGACGACAAGTTTTACCTTTTAATTTACAACACCGCCGAGGTTCAGAGCGAAATATTAAAAAACTTTAACGTTGCGATTACCAGAATCAACTCGCACCAAAGAGCCAATTACGGTTACGGCATCTTTAACTTCAGCGGCAGGCGGTACGACATACGCGAATCCAACAACTTTTTCTACGAAAGACTTTTCGGCGGAGCTTTTTCTCTCTACTACCCCTTTTCCCTTTTTAATAGAATTGAAATCGACGTTAGCCTTGCAAACTCCTACCGCGAATATTTCGGCTCGCTTTTCAACAGAAGAGCTTTGCTTCTAACCAATTCAATTTCTTACGTGCACGACAATTCATTGTGGGGTCCAACAGGTCCAATCGACGGCTCACGCTTCAGATTTTTACTTTCTTACACAACCGACATTCGTTATTCCAACGTTAATTACATTTCATTGATTGCCGATTACCGGCGTTACTTCCGGCTTGGTTTGCGTTCGGCTTTCGCTAGCCGTCTTTCTTTTTATTTGAATCATGGCAAGGAAGCCCGCCGTTACATTGCCGGCGGCAGTTGGGATTTACGCGGCTGGCCTCGCTGGTCTATTCGCGGGCAAAAACTCTGGATTACTTCTTTCGAGTTGCGCTTTCCTTTAATCGACAAATTAACAATAAAATTCCCTGTGCTTGGAATGAGTTTCAGCAGTATCCGTGGAGCTTTGTTCTTCGACGCCGGAAGCGCGTGGGACAATAAATACAAGCAAACCCTTGGTAGCGTTGGGTTTGGATTTCGATTTAATTTATTTAACGCCATTGCTTTCCGTTACGACATCGGCAAAAAAATTGAAGACAATTTCAGAAGATTTCAACCGAGATTGTTTTACCAATTTTTCTTCGGGTGGGATTTTTAGTGAGAAACTTAGTTAAAATATTGATTTTATTGGTCATGATTGCGGGATGCGGCAAACCCTTGTGGATTAAGGATTCAAACAACGTTACAGACACGAACGCTAATTATTTTAATAATTTCAGCAACGTCATTTCTTTTTTGAATCCCAATTCAATAAAACAGGTTTACAATTTCGATTTGCGCGGGCAAGCCGCTGCCCCAGCCTTTTATGGGAGTTACATTTTAATTCCAACCCTTGCTGGTCGCATCTTCAGCTTTAATTTAAATACGGGGAAAAGCTCCGGGATATTAAAGTTCAAAGGAGAAATTGGTTCCCCGATTACCATTGTAAATAAACGAATAATGTTTGCCGTAAACAAATTGAACTCTCCAAAAAGTTCAATTGTTCTTTACGATCTAGCTAATAAGCAAATCGTGAACGAATTTGACATTCCGGGTTCAGTTAATTCAAAAATATTAAAATACAAAGACGAGATTTTAGTCTCGAATAACCAAGGCTGGCTTTTTGCCGTTAACCTTGTTGGAGGAATTGATTGGCGTTTTAATTTTAAGAGCAAAATAAGCGGAAATATTTTAAAGAAAGATAACCTACTTTTTATTTTCACCGACGACGGTTATTTATTAAAATTCAATGTTGAGAAAAAGAAAATTGTATTGCGTAAAAAAGAGACCGTTGGTTTTGGAACTAATCCCGTAAGCGACGGCAATTCATTTTTTATTGCTGCCAAAGAACAAGAAATTGTTTGCCTTGATTTTAACGGAACAATAAAATGGAAAAAGAAATTGGATTCGCCTATTAAAGCCGACATTGTTTTCAACAAACACTTTCTGTTTGTTACGGAACTAAACGGCGAAATTCAATGCAGACAAAAGTTGAACGGTAAATTAGTCTGGAAGAAAAACTACGGAGGAGTTTTTAATTCAACCCCGGCATTATTTGCTAATGCTCTAAT
>JALWSN010000561.1:2508-2856 GCA_027080245.1 Ignavibacteriales bacterium
CTCTAATAGTTTTAAATTTGGACGGAAAGCTATTTGTACTTAATCCCGCGAACGGCTTGGTATTAAAAGAAATAAAATTTAAGCATCGATTGACGGGTAAAATTGTTGCAAAGGATGATTTAATTTTTTTTGGCAGCGAAACCGGAGAATATTATGTTTACAAAATTCGCTAAAATAATTCTGCCAATTTTAATTTGGTTCATTGCCGCATCTTTCCTTAAAGGACAAAATAAGCGAACTATTGAAATAAAATCCAACAGCTCCAAAGCCGCTGTTTTCATTAATTCTAAATTGACAGGAATTGGTAAAGACGTAAAATTTAGTCTAAATTTTGGACAGTACAAAATT
>JALWSN010000562.1 GCA_027080245.1 Ignavibacteriales bacterium
TTCGTGTAATCTCTGTTAAGATTAAGATTAATTGCGGTTGTCCGCCAACCCATTTCTTTCGGTCCGTTTTGATTTATTCTGTTGTAAGGACTTCTTAGTTCGTGTCCGTCAACGTTAAAAACAGGAATTATTAAAAGCGTAACATTTTTGGTTGTAGTTGTTCTTTCCTTAGCTACAATTAAATCCCTTAACAAGAGCATGCAGGCATCTTTCCCTTCTATTTCTCCGGCATGAATTCCATTTTGTATTAAAATTACAGCATCGCCGTCTTTTCTAACTTCTTTGGGAGTAAAATGTTTTTTCCTGTTGTAAATAAAACAATAAAGATTTCTACCTTGCGACGATACCCCTATCTTTATTAACCTTGCGAAAGGGGATGCGTTTGCAAGCCTTTGGAAATAGGCTATTGTTTCGGCGTAAGTTTCCGTCCCCAGATAATTGGAGTTTTCAAATCTTGTAGTCCAATCGTTCGTTTGCGATTTTACTGAAACCGACAAACTCAAAAAAAGAATTAAAAAGAAAATTACTTTTTTCATTGTACTCTCTTGGTTATTTTATTAGTAATAAAATTTTTTCTGCTTACTTTAAAGTAAAAAAATTAAATTTTATTTTGTTAGCTTTTAAATAACGTTAAGCCAATTATTTTAGCGTTTTATGGATTTAACTTTTGTTAACTCTTTATTTTTAATACTTTCATGGAGGTAATAATGTTAGTAACCACAACGGATTCATTGGAAGGTAAAAAAATAGTAAAATATCTTGGCTTGGTAACGGGGGAAGCAATCATGGGGGCAAACATTTTCAAAGATCTGTTCGCCGGCATTCGCGACATTGTTGGTGGGAGAGCTGCCGCTTACGAAAGGGAACTTGAACGCGCTAAAAATTTAGCAATTGAGGAAATGATTGAAAGGGCAAATCAACTTGGCGGTAATGCTGTAATTGGGGTTGATTTGGATTACGAAACCGTTGGGACAAACAGCAGTATGCTAATGGTTTCGGCTAATGGAACGGCTGTTATTATTGAGTAAAATGATTGTAGTAAGGAAAATTCCCTTAAATTACAAGTATTTTCAAGAATGTCTACAAATGGTTACATTGTAAATAGAGTTTATTCGAGTAAAATTGTTAGAACAAAACCAAATCCAATAAAACTTTTAATGTTATGCGAGTAAACATTAAAAGGAATGCTTAAAGAGAAACTGTAATTTTTCCCTTTTTCAACTGAAATGCCAGGAATACAGATTAGCGAGGTTTGGTTTAAAGTTGAATTATTAAAAGTAACTTTGAAATAAGAGACGCCAAGTATCGCTTGCAAATTGTCAGTTAAGTAATATCCGTAGTCTGCATTCACGGAAAAATCAAATTTATTAAATTTACTGTTTGAGTTTGCGGGAACATGAGATTGAGCAATGAAATTAAAATCAACTGAAGATTTCCGTGTAAGAATTTGTGAAATAACTAAACCGTAAGCTATGCCGGTATTAAATAATTTTTCACTGAAATTTGCGTCGGTCAAATAATATGAATTATTTCCCAATGGCACATTCAGCCCACCCAGTAAAGCAAGGGAAGTATTTTTACCAATCCCATCTGAAAGTTTGTATTTGAGACCAAAGTTTATTGCTTCAACATTACTTGGAATTGAAAATCCAACTTCTATTTTTTCTGTTAAACCGTAGGTAAATCTAAAATAAAAACTTGAAGAAACCTCCAACATTTTGTATTCCTTGTTTGCAAGCGTCCCGTTAAATTTATTTTGCTTTACAATATCTTTGGAAAAGTTAACCGAGATTGAAGGTTCAAACTCCATTTTGTTTAACGGGACAACAGTTGCCGAGTAAGCGTTTATTTTGGTAGCGGAAAGCCCTCCTATTTGAGCCGAAACGGAAAAAGTAAAAATCAAAATAAAGGCAAGCGCTTTTTTTAGCATGTTCCTCGTAATAAATAATTTATGAAAAGCTAATATTTATCCCAGAAAATATTCACATCAATAAAAAACTTTTACTAATAAAAATTTATTTAGATTTAAATATCCTATTTCTAATTAAATTTAACAAGCAATTATTTCTTTTTCCAAAATTCCTTTTGCTTTAGTATTGTAAGCAATTAATTATTATTCAACATTGCTTTTAGTATTTTTACTAAGCTGTTAAAAAAAATTGGAGCAATTAATTGAAAAGGAGTAACTTCTTAAAAACCATTGCATTTACTTCTGTAAGTTTGGCTGCAAATCCGTTAAAAATATTTGCAAAAGAGGGCGAAGAGCCTAGTATTATTAAACCTAACAGAATTAAACCAGGCGATACCGTTGGCATTATTGCTCCTGGGAGCTTTATTACCGAAGACGAATTTAATGAAACAATTGACAACTTAAAAAATTTAGGCTTCAAACCATATTACACAAAAAATATTTTAAAACGTCACGGCTACCTTGCCGGGACGGACAAGGAAAGAGCCGACGATATTCACGAAATGTTTTCCAATCCCAATGTCGATTGGATTATCGCAGCGCGCGGCGGTTACGGTTGTACAAGAATTCTTCCCTTGCTCGATTACAATTTAATTAAAAACAATCCTAAAGTTCTAATGGGCTACAGCGACATCACAGCGCTGCTTTACGCAATTTTTTCCCGGACTGGTTTGGTAGGTTTCCACGGACCTGTTGGCATTTCCACTTTTAATGATTTTTCGGTTGAGTACATTAAAAAAGTTCTTTTCCAGCCGGATAACGGTGTAGTTCTTGAAAGCAAAGTTGAAGATTTTAACGGGGAAAGAATTCCTTTTACAATCCGTTCGGGCAAGGCGCGCGGTAGGTTAATCGGCGGCAATCTCACGCTTGCGGTCTCGTTAATCGG
>JALWSN010000563.1 GCA_027080245.1 Ignavibacteriales bacterium
CCCATGATTTTTTTAGCTGCAAATAGTTTTTTTACATTGCCGCAAATATCAACCAATCGATTGAAGTCAAACAATCCATTCTGCAAAAAAACAATTTACGCGACCAGATTTACGAAATCATTAAAATTCTCAGTTCGGAAATTGACATTCTAAAGGTCGAAAAAGAAATTGAAACAAAAGTGCAGGAAAACATCGCCCGCACGCAAAGGCGGTTCATCATTCAGGAGCAAATTAGAATTTTGCAGGAAGAATTGGGCGAGGACGAAGCCGTAAATCCCGAGTTCAAAAAAATTGAAGAGAAGATTAAAAAAGCCAAAATGCCCCGCGATGTGGAGGAAAAGGCTTTCGAGGAGTTAAAGAAATTAGTGAAAATTCCGCCAAGCTCGCCCGAGTCTACGGTAATTCGCAATTATCTTGATTGGCTTACCGACGTGCCGTGGAAAAAAAAGACAAAGGACAATCTGGACATTGAAAACGTAAGAAAAATTTTGGACGAAGACCATTACGGACTGGAAAAGCCAAAGGAGAGAATTGTTGAGCATATTGCGGTGTTGAATTTGGTTAAAGAAATCAAAGGGCAAATATTGTGTTTCGTAGGACCGCCCGGAGTGGGCAAAACTTCGCTTGGCAAATCGATTGCAAGGGCAATAGGAAGGGAGTTCGTGAGAATTAGCCTTGGCGGAGTTCGGGACGAGGCGGAAATAAGGGGACATCGCAGAACTTACATCGGTTCGATGCCCGGCAAAATTATTCAGTCAATGAAAAAAGCCGGAACGATTAACCCCGTAATGCTTTTGGATGAAGTGGATAAAATGAGCATGGATTTTCGCGGAGACCCCTCCTCTGCTTTGCTGGAAGTGCTTGACCCCGAGCAAAACAATACATTTAACGATCATTACCTCGACGTTGATTACGACCTTTCTAAGGTAATGTTTATTACCACCGCCAACGTGCGTTACAATATTCCGCTGCCGCTGCAGGACAGAATGGAAATTATTGAATTGCCGGGGTATCTGGAATTCGAAAAGCTTGAAATTGCAAAAAGACACATCATCCCAAGGCAGTTTAAGTTTCACGGATTGGACAAATTCGAAATTAAATTTACCGACGAAGCGATTGAAAAAATAATAAACGAGTACACTCGCGAAGCGGGCGTAAGAAATCTGGAAAGAGAAATTGCGGCGGTTTGCCGCAAAGCCGCCAAGGAAATTGTATTGGAAGGCGGCAATGCCCGTAAGTTAAAAAAAGTAAAATACGAAATTACGCCGGACAAAGTGGAAGAATTTTTAGGCGTTCCGCGTTACCGCCGCAAACACGCGGAAAGAAAGCCCACAATCGGAAGCGTAACGGGCTTGGCGTGGACGAGCGTTGGCGGAGAGATTTTACAAGTAGACGCCACAATTATGACAGGCGCGGAAAAGCTTACCATTACGGGACAAATAGGAAACGTAATGAAAGAATCCGCCCAAGCGGCTTTGAGCTATTTGCGCTCGAATGCAAAGGAACTTGGACTGTCACCCAATTTCAACAAGGGTAAGGAAGTTCACATCCACCTGCCGGAAGGCGCAATTCCAAAGGACGGACCTTCGGCGGGAATAACTTTAACAATGGCAATGTATTCGGCTTTTAAGCAAATTCCCGCAAGGTGCGACGTTGCAATGACCGGTGAAATTACTCTGCGCGGACAAGTGATTGCCATTGGCGGATTGAACGAAAAATTACTTGCCGCCCGTCGCGCCGGAATTAAAAAAGTTCTTATTCCAAAAGAGAACGAAAAAGATCTTGCGGAAATTAAAAAAGAAGTGAAGGAAGGCTTAAAGATTGTGCCGATTGAATCGATTAGCCAAGCCTTTCCGCATGTTTTTAAAGATTTCAAAAAAAAGTCCTCCGCGAAAAGTAAAAAAGGAACAGGCGGGAAATGACAGATTACATCTCAATAAATACAGGGCTAAGCGACGTTGAAATTTACAAACAGCTACTGCCTCAGCTGGATGCTTTAATATCCGCCGAAGAGCCCGCAATTACCGCGCTTGCAAATTTTTCAGCGGCAATTTATTTTGCTTTCGAAAAAATAAGTTGGGCGGGTTTTTATTTGATTAAAGACGACGTTTTGTTTTTGGGACCTTTCCAGGGCAAGCCCGCCTGCACAGTAATTAAAATTGGCGAAGGTGTTTGCGGCAAGTCGGCTAAACTGCGCCAGACAGTTATTGTGGAAGACGTGGAAAAATTCCCCGGGCACATTGCTTGCGATCCCAAGTCCCGTTCAGAAATTGTTGTTCCCATTATTCAATCAAGCGAGCTGTTCGGAGTGTTAGACGTGGATAGCCGCAAGCTTGCGTCGTTCAACGCAGACGATAAATTTTTCCTGGAGAAAGCCGTAAATTTATTAATGAAAAAAATCGATTTTAATTCAATTAAATTTTAAAGAAGAGAAAAATGAGCTACCTTGTAACTGCGCTTAGATGGCGTCCTCAAAGATTCGACGAAGTTGTCGGGCAGCAACACATTACCACAACGCTTAAGAATGCGATTAAAAGCGGAAGGATTGCCCACGCTTACATTTTTGCCGGACCTCGCGGCGTTGGCAAAACCACCACCGCCAGAATTTTAGCCAAAAGGCTTAATTGTTTAAATCCGGACGAAGGCGAGCCCTGCAATCAATGCGAAATGTGCAAAACATTCCAGAGCGGGCAAACTATTGATATGATTGAAATTGACGGCGCTTCTAACCGGAGAATCAATGAAATCAGGGCTTTGCGGGACTCCGTTAAATACGCTCCTACCACGGGCAAATACAAAATTTACATTATCGACGAAGTCCACATGCTCACTAATGAATCCTTTAACGCTTTGTTGAAAACACTGGAGGAACCCCCGGAGCATACAATTTTTATTTTCGCCACAACGGACATTCACAAGGTTCCCCTTACTATTATTTCACGCTGCCAGAGGTTCGATTTCCACCGGATTAGCGTTACGAACATTAAAAAACAACTCGCCAAAATAGCGCAAGCAGAAACAATTGAAATTGACGACGAGGCTTTAACGATTATTGCAAAAAAAGCCGACGGCGCTTTGAGGGACGCGCAAAGCCTGTTCGATCAGGTTTACTCTTATTCGAGCGGGAAAATTTCCGCCGAAGTTGTGCGAGGTTTATTGAACATTATTGACGAGGATTTGTATTTCGAAGTTTCGGAAGCAATTTTGCAAAACAACTTTAAAGCCGCTTTCGAACTAACGCAAAAACTTTACGACAACGGCTGGAATTTTATTGATTTTGTTCAGGGGTTAATTGAGCATTTTAGAAATATTCTGGCTTTTACCGCCACGGGTTCAACTTCGTTGATCGAGGCAAGTCAGGTTACCAAAGCCAGGTATTCTACTTTGAAAGGGAAGTTTTCGGAAGCGGATTTGCTGAGAATAATTAATTTCCTGGGCAATTTATTAACCGACGCAAAAAACGCAAGCGACCAACGTCTGCTGGTTGAAATTGGACTTTCCAAATTAATTGGAATGGAAGGTTCGGCGACTATTAAGGAATTGATTGAAGCGCTTTCCGGCAAAGCCGCTAAAGTTGAAGAAAGCGGCAATTCCGACGCCGAAAAAAAAAATCTTAACCGACAGGAAGGGGTAGAAAACCGGACGGAAGCTCAGGAAAGCGTAACGTCCGCTATTAGCGAAAAATTCGCTGATTTCGACGAGATTAAGTTCGAGTGGCGAAATTTCTTGAAGTCGCTCGAGAACGAAAACTCCAGAGCCGCGACGGGATTGGCTGGCTCCTTCCCGGCTGAAATGCGGAATAGAAATCTTGTTGTGGCGGTTAAAAATATTGATTTAAATGGCGCGAGTCCTGAGCTGGTAAAAAAAATAATCCAAAAAAAATTCGGGCAGGATTTAAGAATTTCCTTTAAGAACGGAATTGAGCCGAATAGAACAGAGGAAAAAAAGATTGAGTTTAAAAAACCGCAGGAAGAAAAAGATCCGGTAATTAAAGCAATAATCGAAGAGCTTGGCGGACGGGAGGTTTAGTTTTTTTTCTTTGTACTTGGTTTTTCAGAACATTGGCTATTTAAAAATTGGCAATGCGCTTTTTTCGAGGGAAAAGTTAAACATTACCATGTGAAAACCGCAGAGATTTTGCAGAGCTCGAAAAGGATTTGCACAGAGAAAAATTATTTCTCGAACTTTAATTACTTGCCACTTAAGACTTATTCCTTAAGACTTTCAAACAACTCCACCCCGGCCCTCCTCTTGAAAAGAGGAGGGAGAACTTCAAGACAAAGAACAATTTAAAAGCCCCATTCTCTTCACAAGAGAAGGGGGTTTGGGGGTTGAGTTCTTTCAAAAACAAACACATCTTTCCAAACAAATTTAATTGCAATGCATTTTGGGCAAAAGCCTGTACCAAAATATTAAAACCATCCCAACCCTAACCCTTTCCATCCAGGAGGAGAAGTGCAAAAAGGATTAAATACTTCTGCCAATGTTAATGGGATGGGGTGGAAGGAACTCTGATTGAAGAAGCGCTGATTCAAAGCCTTTTAAGAGATTTTTAACGAGAAATATTTTTTCTGATTGTTTTGGACAACAAAATAAAGTTGTGAAAAAATTTAAAGGATTGTTTTGGGAAGTTTGGAGAGAAGTGTTCCAAGTTAAAGATTTTCACATTTTTCTTAATAAAAAAATATTTTTGACTAAAGTAACTTGAAATTGTTGCTGAAAGATTTAGTTTCCGCTTTCATGCAAACACTCATTTCTCTTGTGATTTCTTTCAAAAATTCTTAAGTTTGTACTCTTTGTTAAAAAGAATTAATTAAGGTAGAAAATGAAAAGAACGTATCAGCCAAGCAACAGGAAAAGAAAGAATAAACACGGTTTTCGCGCAAGAATGGCGGATAAGAACGGACGCAAAGTTTTAGCCAGAAGAAGAGCTAAGGGTAGAAAAAAATTAACTGTTAGCGATGAATTTTAAATTTGAAAAAATTTGGTCTTTCAAAACAAGAACGAATTAAAAAACGTAAAGAATTCGAAGCCGTTTACTCATCCGGCTCATCCCTTATTTCTAAAAGCAAAAAATTCAAAGCGACTTATTTAATACGGAGCGAAGGCAATAGTAGCGGAGTGAAAGTCGCTTTTGCCGTCTCTAAAAAAGCCGGCAATGCCGTTTGGCGCAACAGAGTAAAAAGATTAATGCGGGAAGCTTACCGCCTGAACAAAAACTTTTTAATTGAGAAAGCCGAAAAATTCAACTTGTTTGTTTTGCTTGTTTTTTCGCCTTTCAGATTTAACAAAAAAACGCATCGGAAAATTTTTTTGAAGGACGTGGAAACCGACATTATTGAACTTTTGAAGGGAGTTGAAAAAAGACTAAAATGAAATACATTTTTATTTATTTAATTAAATTTTACCAGAAAGTAATTTCTCCGCTTTTCCCCCCTTCGTGCAGGTTTTACCCAACTTGTTCTGAATACTCGGTTCAGGCTTTTAAAAAATACGGCGTAATTAAAGGCGGCGCAAAATCCGTCTGGCGCATTTTAAGATGCAATCCTTTTAACAAAGGCGGCTATGATCCACTTGACTAAATTAGGTATTGAACATGGATAGACAATCAACTCTTGCATTTATTTTAATAGGATTAATTTTAATTGTTTGGCTCTACATCACCGCGCCCCAACAGCCCGTGATTCCGCCAAAAACTCAGGATACGACTTTAGTTCAGAAACAAAAGAAGAAATTAGACTCGCTTAAGATTGCCGAAAAGAAAAGGAAGGAAATTGCCGCTAAGAAAGCCTTGGCTCAAAAATCTACCGAAAAAACGCAATTTAAAAAAGCAATTAAACCTTCTCGCATTATTACCATTGAAACTAATCTGGCTAAGTTTGAACTTTCCAGCCTTGGCGCAAGGATTAGAAAATACTACTTGAAAAAGTACGACACTTGGTACGCTTACAAAATTAAAGACACATCCGACTTTTACAACCGACACGTTCAATTAATCAACCCCAAAGACGGCGGAGATTTGAACATTGTCTTCGTTTCAAAAGACGGCAAGTTAATCAACACGAAATTTATTGACTTTAACGTTAACGCCAGTAATTATTATTACCGCGTAAAAGATTCGTTGAAAATTATTTTCACTGCCGGATTCGGCGAAAAAAGGGAAATAAAAAAAGAATTTACTTTTTATGCTGACAAATACTCCTCACAAATGAACGTCGAGCTAGTTAACATGAACGATTACATCAGCGGATTCCGCTACAATCTTACTTGGGAAAACGGAATCAATTTTGTAGAGGAAAATTCCGTGGACGAAGCCCGCTACGCAAAGGCAGAAGCCTACTCCGGACAAGAACTGCTTGAAGTTGACGCAACTTCGGACAAAGTTGTTTCCAAAGAAATTAACGGCAGAATCGATTGGGTTAGCGTAAAAAATAAATACTTTGCAATTATTATTGCTCCTGACAATCCCAGCGAAGACGGTGGGGCTTTTTTCAAAGGCTACCTTAAAAAGACTAAAAAACTTGGCGACAGAGAGTATTATTCGATGGGGATTAAAGTCCCTTTCAACAATACTTCCTACCAAAAAGATAAATACACACTTTACATTGGCCCGATTGATTACGACATTTTAAAATCCTACCACCGCGAATTCGAAAAAGTTTACTCGTGGGGTAGTTACTTTGGATTATCTTTCATTATTCAACCCATTTCAGAATATATCCTTCTGCCCGTAATGAAGCTGTTGCACTCGTTCATTCCGAATTACGGTTGGGTTCTAATCATCTTTTCCATTTTAATTAAATTTGCGCTCTACCCATTTACCAAAAAAAGCTACCAATCGATGCGCAAAATGCAGCTGCTTCAGCCTAAAATCAAAGAGATTAAAGAAAAGTACAAGGACGATCAGCAAAGGGTTCAAAAGGAAACAATGAAGCTTTACCAAACCTACGGCGTGAACCCCGCCGGCGGGTGTTTACCCATGCTTTTCCAAATGCCGATTCTATTTGCTTTGTGGGGATTGTTTAGCGTGGCAATTGAATTAAGGCACCAGCCGTTCATCCTTTGGATTACCAATCTTTCCTCGCCCGACGTTATTTACAATCTTGGATTTAAAATTCCTATTTTCGGAGTGGACAAAATTTCCGGGCTTGCAATTTTACTTGGCATTACCACTTACTTCCAGCAAAAGATGAGCGTTCAGGACCCCAGCCAAAAAGCAATGATTTACGTGATGCCCGTAGTTTTTACGTTCATGTTCATGGGCTTCCCTTCCGGCTTGAATTTGTACTATTTAATGTTCAACGTGCTTTCAATAGGACAGCAATATTTAATCAATCACGCTAAAGGCGCCGAACAGGAATTAAAACCGGTTAAAAATCCCAAGAAAGGCGGGTTCATGCAAAGGTTAATGCAAGCCGCCGAACAACAGGCACAAACGCAAAAACAAGCGCAGAGAAAATCTTCCAAAAAGCGTCGTAGATAATAAAGCGCCATAATGACCGCAAAGTTTAAGAAAATATTATTTTTCTTATTGTTGGTTCAATTTTCGTTAAACGCGCAAGATTCCCTGCGAATAAATCTAAAGTTCAAAAAGCAAAATTTACCTTTCGGCTTAACCGAACTAACGCCCGCCGAAGAGCCCGTAATCGGACTTGCCTTAAGCGGCGGCGGCGCGCGGGGCTTTGCCGAAATAGGATTGCTGAAAGTTCTCCGGGAAAACCACATTCCCGTTAAAATTATCGCTGGTACAAGCATCGGAAGTATTCTGGGCGGACTTTACTCCCTCGGCTATTCCATCAACCAAATTGAAAAAATAATTCAATCGACAGATTGGAAATCTTTCATTAATTACAAAAAGAAAAACCGCAAGAACCTTTTCGTTGAACAAAAATTGACCGAGGACAAAGCTCTGTTTAGCTTCAGGCTAAAAGGACTAAAGCCTGTTTTGCCCAAGAGCATTAACACGGGCGAGCAAATAACGGCTTTCCTGAACGCGCTTGTTTTTAACGCTCCAATTAAGAACGGCAAAAATTTCGATTCTCTGCTTTACAAATTTCGAGTTGTTTGCACGAATTTAATTACCGGTGAGAAAGTCGTTCTTTCCCACGGTTCCCTGCTCGACGCTTTGAGAGCAAGCTCGAGCGTTTCTTTTCTTTTGCCGCCCGTTAAAATCGATTCCCTTATGCTTGTGGACGGCGGGCTGACGGAAAATTTGCCCGTTACTACCGCTAAGAAATCCGGCGCTGATTTGGTTGTGGCTTTCAATGCGGTTAGCCCCTTGCGTAAAAAAAACGAGCTGGTTTACCCATGGCAAGTGGCAGACCAAATAGTAAGCATTCCAATGCACATCCTTACCAAAGAGGAAGAATCTGCGGCGGACGTTTTAATTCAGCCTAAGTTAAAAGGAATTAAGAACACGGACTTCGGCAAATTTCCCCGATTGCTTAAAGCCGGAACGGAAGCAAGCAGGAAAGCTTTGCCTAAGATTAGAAAAGAGTTCGTAAAAAGATTTTACCAAAATCTCGGCGGTGGAAAGGTTATTAAAAATTTGACTCTTCCCACGCTCCCAAACAAATACGAATTGGAAATTTTCAATCAACTGAAAAACAAAAAGACAATTACCACTTCCGACGTAAAATTTTACGCTTACAAGATTTTTAAGCGCGGCGGCTTTCAAAAACTAATGCCGGTAATTTATTTCAAAGGAGACAGCGCGATTTTAAAAATTAAGTTTAAACTAAATTCCATTATTAAAAAATTCTGGGTAATCGGGAATATTCACCTGTCAAAAAATGAAATTGAGAGACATCTGAAAAGCTTGTTAAATAAGCCTTTCAACCCGGCAAAAACGGAAAAATGTTTGCTGGCTCTGCTTAGGCTTTGCAGAGACAAGGGGCTTTCGTTAACTTCAATAAACAAAGTGAAATTTGTTGACGGCGAGCTGCAAATATTTGCGGACGAAGGAAAGATTGACAAGATTGAAATTGTGGGCAACAATTACACAAACAACGAAGTAATTCTAAGGGAGCTCCCTTTTTCAGCCGGAAACGTTCTGAATCTTTCCAAACTTAAAAAGGGAATTGTTAATCTTCAAAGCGCAAATCTGTTTAATTCTATTGAACTCAAGCTGCGTAAAAAGGGTTCAAAGAATATTTTGGTTATTAAAGTGGAAGAGAAAGAACCCGTGATTTTTAGATTCGGAATGAGAGTTGACAACGAAAATTACCTGCAATTGTTTTTGGATTTCAGAAACGAAAACTTGTTAGGCAGCGGAACGGAATTTGGCGCTTCGCTTTTCGGCGGGGAAAGAACTCGGTCGTTCATCCTCGAGCAACGTTCAAACAGAATTTTTAACACCTACCTTACTTACAACGTTAGACTTTACCGTTCTTTTAACGACGTTAGTACGTACCAAATTTTAGAGCATCCCGACAAAGGCGAAATATCCGCGAACAAAACCGCCGAGTACCGACAAATTTTTACGGGCGTTTCTGTGGGGTTTGGAATTCAGGCAAAAAAAATTGGCAACGTAATTTTCGAAGGGAGATACGAACAAAACCAGGTTAAAAATAAAAGAAATTATTTCGGCGAAACTTACAAATTGAATCTTCTTGCCTTTAAGTTGAGGTTTCTGGTCGATTCCCGCAATAAGTATCCCTACACAACAAGCGGTTCGCTAATCGAGATGTTTTACGAGACAGCTCAAAAAAAATTAGGCGGCAACTTGAGTTACTCGAAGTTTTATTTCGATTACAAAGATTATTTTACATTAAACCGGACTCACACTATTAGTCCCGAAATTCAAATAGGATTTGCCGACAAGACACTTCCGTTAAGTCAGCAATTTTCGCTTGGCGGACAATATTCTTTTAGCGGATTGCGGGACTATACTTTACGCGGCAGGCAAATATTCAAAGCCTCGCTTGAATACATTTACAAATTACCGGTTAAATTATTTTTCACCTCTTACCTAAGCTTGCGCTACGATCTGGGCAACGTTTGGGCACAGAGGGAAGCCATTAAATTTAAGAATCTCAGGCACGGCATCGGAGCGACCCTTTCGTTCGACACTCCAATCGGACAGGCGGATTTTTCGGTAGGAAGAAGTTTTGTTGTAAAAAGCCTTGCTGCTCGCAGAACTTTGCTCTGGGGGTCGTACCTGTTTTATTTTAGAATAGGCTATTATTATTAAGGCAATTGGGGCGCTTACGTTCTTACGGAAATAAAATCGCTAACTAACACCGCCAAATTTCAGCAAATAAGCTTTAATGAAATCGTTCAAGTCGCCGTCCATTACCGCCTGCACGTTGGAAGTTTCGTAATTGGTTCTGTGATCCTTTACCATGTTGTACGGATGAAATACGTAAGAGCGGATTTGGCTGCCCCATTCGATTTTCATTTTACTCTTTTCAATTTCGGAAAGTTCGGCTTGCTGTTTTTCCAGTTCTTTTTGGTAAAGCTTGGCTTTTAAAATTTTCATTGCGTAATTTTTGTTTTGAAGCTGCGAACGTTCGCTTTGGCATGCGGCTACAAGTCCCGTAGGCAAGTGAGTAATCCGCACCGCCGTTTCCACTTTGTTTACGTTTTGTCCGCCCTTGCCTCCCGAGCGGAAAGTGTCAATTTTCAAATCAGCCGGATTGATTTCAATTTCAATTGAATCGTCTACCTCCGGCATGGCAAAAACGGAAGCAAAGGAAGTGTGGCGTCTTTTGTTGGAATCGAACGGAGAGATTCTCACCAAGCGGTGAACGCCAATTTCAGCTTTCAAATAACCGTAAGCAAACTTGCCGACGACCTCCAGCGTAACGCTTTTAATGCCTGCGCCTTCGCCGTCCAGGCGGTCGATTAAAGTCATCTTAAAATTATTTTGTTCCGCCCAGCGCAAATACATCCGCATTAACATTTCCGCCCAGTCCTGAGCTTCCGTTCCCCCGGCGCCTGCGTGGATAGTAATGATGCAATTTTTGTCGTCGTCCTTGCCGCTAAGCATGCTTTTGAACTCGACTACTTCGATTTTTTTTCTCAAAGCATCAATGTTCTCAACTACCTCAGTCACAAGTGTTTCGTCGTTCTCCAGTTCGGCAAGTTCAATAAAATCAGCTATTTCCCCGCTTTCTTTTTTCAGGTCGTTCCACAAATCAACCCAATATTGAAGTTGTTTTATTT
>JALWSN010000564.1:0-7861 GCA_027080245.1 Ignavibacteriales bacterium
TGCATCCTCCTGTTTGCCCGCTTGCGAGCCTTTGTTAAAATATTTGACGCCCTTATTAAAATTCTGCGCCCAATGGTAAAGTTTAAGCTTACTAATTTGATCGGCAAACTTATTACTTACTTTTAAAGACTGTTCAAAGTTCTTAACCATTTCATCGTATTTGCCTTGATCGCCGTAAATTTTTCCAAGCAAGAAATAACCTTCGTCGCTCTTAGGATTTTTCTTTATCTCTTTTTTCAAAGCTTCTATAGCTTTAGGAATGTTTTTTTGCTTAATGGCAAGTTTTGCGGTAGTCATTTCAGTCGACTGACATTGGAACGCCAAAATACCAACAGCCATAGCTAATAATGATAAATAGGTTGCTAACCGTTTCATACATTCTCCTATGTTTTTAAAATAAATTAATTGAATTTATTTTTTAAAAATAATCATTTATTATTTGTAGTGTCAAGGATATTAAGACATTTATTTGAATCCTAATCCGATTTTAAACAGGTAAACAGTGAGGTTAGGAACTTACAGAAGGAGTAAACTTGCTGCCCCGCCAGGATTCGAACCCGGACATACAGATCCAGAGTCTGCTGTGCTACCATTACACCACGGGGCAAATTTTAAACATGCAAAAATAATTAACCAAGCGCCTAAAATCAATAATTAAAATTAACACTTCTGTTAAAAAGAATTTTTTTCACTGCTGTCCAAAATATTTTTTTGATTACTAAAAAACGCGAAAATTTTTTATTTAGTAGGAGACTTTTCTTCAAATTTCCTCAAACAATCCCTTAAAATTTTTTCGATACGTCATTTTGTTGTTCAAAACAATCGGAAAAATTTTTGCTGTTCAATTTGAATAGATGAATTCAAAGATTTGGAATCAGCGCTCTTTAAATCAATGCAATCTCAGTCAGGGTTCTCCCCCACCCCATCCCAATAACATTTGTGCAAATATTGAATTACGTAGGCCCTTCCCTCCGGAAGGGGAAGGGTTTGGGATGGAGTGCTTGGTTGCAAATAGAATTTCTTAGAAAGAGTTTTTGTCCAAAATGCATTCTAATTCAATTTATTTTGGACAAATGTGATTTTTTTGATTAAGAAAAACATTTCTCATTCAAATCGTTTAAAATTCCCGAAGTTAGCGCCCGTTCAATCAATTCATTATTGAATCTTTTCTTCTACAAAAGAAATCACTTCATCAAGAGCGCTCTTGGCTTCTCGCTTTAGATTTTCGCATTCATTTTTCATTTCTGCAACAAAATCCGCGTCTTCAATTTCCTTTAAGTTTATCAGGACGTTAAAAACCCCGCCAACAACGCCTGTGTAAGCGCTTTGCGCTCCAACGCCAACGTCCGTAATTGAATTAGGATTGCCGTATTTAGCCACTGTTGAAGCAATTTTCAAGGCTTCCAAACTTAATTTTGCTGTGTTCAATGGAATTCGAACGGCTTTTTTGAGTCCCTCCTGCATTGTCTGGTTTCGCAATTTTTTTTGCTCTTCGGTTTTTCTCGGTAATCTTCTCGCTTCCATGTAATCGTTAAAAGCTTGCGTGTCTTCATCCACAGCTTTTAACAACTTATCTTTAATTTGCTGGCATTTCTCTGCTGCGTCGTTCAAAATTTCGTCAACCTTTTCGCTGCCTCGTTTGTTAGCCGTTAAATTGCCAACCATCGACGAAAGCGCGGCGCCAAGCGCGCCAGAAAGCGCCGCAATTGAACCGCCACCGGGCGCGGGGGATTCCCTTGAAACTTCGTCGGTAAAAGAATTTACTTTTAGCTCAACCAAGTCTTCGGCTTTGTTTTGGGGCAGTCCTAAAACCCTTTCCTCAATTTTGAAATCAGTGACGTCGTTTAATCCAAGTGATTGAACAGCCGTGTTTAGAATATCCCTTACGGGCACTCCGACCGAACGCCCCTGTTTACGTAAATAATACTTCCCCGTTTCCAGCAACGCCGGGTAAGGAACCATCCCCACAATTTCGCTTCCCGTTACCACTATTCCTCTTTCAGCTGCGAGTTTTCTTGCGGCTTCCAAAACATGATGCATTGAAGTTACTTTGTAATCGGTAAGATTAATTGAAATTTGCGCTCTGTCGTAATTGGGGACCATCCACCCAATTGCCTTGCAATGTTTGAACATACCAGGCTTTTTAACGCTTTGATTCTCCGGATTTTGTGGATCAATCCCATTAAGCCTTAACAATTCAACCAAATCGTAGTCATGCTCTTTGCGGCAATGCTCCACCGTATCTTCAATGCCAGCGCCCACAAAATCGCAGCTACCGCAAGGGTATTCTCCTTTCCGATATTTTAAAATTGTTCTCCCCTTGTAATAAAAGGGCTTAACGTTGCCTCTGCGCGCCGAACGCCCTTTTTCCCTTAGCTCGAACGCTATGTCGGTCGCGTGTAGGACTTCGCGCGTGTTTAAATTAATATTGTAAGCAATTAAAAATTCGCGCACACCAATTACAGTAGCTCCTGTTTTGGCGTTGAATTCTGAAGGACCGAAATCGGGCTTCCAATTGGGGTTCTTCAGCTTTGCCTCCAACCCTTCGTACTCTCCTTGCCTGATAATAGCAAGGTTGCGACGTTCTGGTTTACGGGCGGACTTCTCGTAAAGGTAAACGGGTATTCCTAGTTCCGTGCCTACCCGCTGTGCAACTCGCTCGGAAAGCTTAATGCATTCTTCCGTTGTTACATTACTAACCGGCACAAATGGACAAACATCGGTAGCGCCCATTCTTGGATGACTACCATGGTGTTTGCTCATGTCAATTAACTCCGCGGCTTTTTTAATTGCTCTGAACGCTGCTTCTTCCACGCCCTTCATGTCTCCAATAAACGTAACAACAGTTCGATTCATATCGTAACCGGGATCAACATCAAGGAGTTTAACTCCTTCCACTTTTTCTATTTCATCGGTAATTTGCTTAATTACGTTTTTATTTCTTCCCTCCGAAAAATTCGGCACACATTCAATTAGTTCTCCAGCCATTAAATTCTCCTTTTGTTAGCAATTATTCGTTCTTTAATTAGCCTCGAAAATAAAACAGTTAAATTTCTTTTGCAAAGAAGATTAAGTTTAAATTATTGAATGAAGGTTCAAAAACACATCTGCAAAAAATTTTTTTAATTAAGAAAAAACTTGGAAGTCTTAAGTAATAAGTCTTAAGTCGTAAGTAATCTGTGTGAATCTGTGGTTTACTTTTTTACCACAGATTACCGCGGATTATTTCACAGATTAGCACAGATGTTTAAAAATGAATTAAAGGGTCATTTTTTTACAGCAAACCAATGAGCTTTGATTATTTTTTGTTGAAGGATTTGGAGTAAATTAGTTCCTAACCTTGAAATCAACGCCCGTTAAATTATTACAATTTCAATAGGAGTTTTTCCCCACTCCATTAACATTGGTGAAATCATTTGATTGCGTTAGTTCCTTCCCTCAGCTGTGACGGGGTTTGGGTTGAGTGGGTGATTGAGCATCAAAGCGCTTCTGATAAAAACACATTACCATTCAATTTGTTTTGGACAGATGTGTTTGCTTTTCAAAGAACTCTACCCCCAAACCCCCTTCTCTTACAAAGAGAAGGGGGCTTTTAAATTGTTTCCCAGCTTGAAGTTCTCCCTCCTCTTTTCAAGAGGAGGGCCGGGGTGGAGTTGGTGGAAAGTCTTAAGGAATAAGTCTTAAGTCGTAAGTAATCTGTGTCTAATCTGTGTGAATCTGTGGTTTACTTTTTTACCACAGATTATTACAGATGTCTAAAACAAATTAAAAAGTCATCCTTTGCAGCTAACCAGCGACTATTAAAAAAATTTTTAAGGAAGTATTTAAAATAAATCAGTTCTAAATCTTTAAATCTGCTCAATTTAAATTACTCCAATTAAATCGGGGTTCTTCTCCACCCCATCCTTTAACATAGGTGGAAGTATTGAATTACGTAAGTCCCTTAGGGTGTTTGAGTTGAGGCGGTTTAAATATTTGGAAAGGAACTTTAATCCAAAATACGGTGCGCTTCAATTTATTTTGAACAGCGGTTCAAAAAACATTTTTTCAAACAGCGCTGGCTCATTCATTCCACTAAGAAAAGTTGTTTTGAAAGAAAAAACTTCCAGCCGCCAAAATAGTTCACAAAAAAGCCCGGGTTTAACCCGGGCTTAATTACTACGAAAAATCAATACTTGTATTTAACCCATTTAATTACTTCGGTAAGCTTAGGCTTTTTACCTGTGCGTAGAATTCCAACCCTGTAGATTTTACCGGCAAAGGGAAATACAAGAAAAATAGTAAGAACATTTAAAATAAGCGCCGTCGCTATTTTCCAAGTTTGAACGTCCACGAGTGTCATCTTAACGGGCATCACAATTACGGAAGCAAAAGGAACTATCGAACTTACGTCCGCAATAGCGTTGTTGGGATTTTGCATCATCATAAGCGCAATGAAAAATGGGATAATAATTAGCATCATTATTGGCCAAATACCCTGCTGCGCGTCCTGAACATTATCGTAAACGGCTCCCAAAGCGGCAAACAATCCAAGGAATAAAACCAACCCAACGAAATAATTGAGCAAGAAATAACCAATCTGTCCCAGCGTAATGCTTAATGTAATTTCTTTAGGAAGAGTAAACCAGGTAGTGGAAACTAGAAGAATAATAGGGGAAATCCAAATTGCCATTTGAGCAAGCCCAATAATAGCCGAACCGATTATTTTGCCAGCCATCAATTCCCTGCTGTTCACCGAAGAAAGAATTACTTCCACAATCCTGCTTGTTTTTTCTTCCATTACGGATTGCATTGTTAATTGGCCTATCATCAACAAACTAATGTAAAGTAAAAAAGTAAAAACATAGGCAAGCGCTAGGTTGCCGTAACCTTCTTCGGCAATGCCTTTGCTTTCGGAAACCTTAAATGTTTTGAAGCTTACTCTTTCGCGCGCAAATTTAACGTCTTCGGGAGCAATGTGTTTGTCGCTAAAGTAAACATCCACAAGAACCATGTTTAAAGCCCGCGATAGCTGCTCCTGAATTTTAAGATTCTTTGCGGACTTTGAAAAGTATTGTACTTGCTTGTTTTTAAGCGCGCTCGCCGGCACGAATACTATCCCTGTTAGCTTATTCTTGTGTAAAAGATTTTTTCTTTCGCTAACAAACTCTTTTACTTTAGCCGAATCCACCAACTTGAAAGAAAAGTTGTATTTATTGGACCTCAGCTTTCTATTATTAGGCAAGCCTTTTTCTAATTTACTAAGCAGCTCCCCTGAATTTGAGATTACCAGAATATTCTTGGTTTCGTTTTTGTCCAAACCAAACAAAGCCGCCTGCACTCCCAAAATCACGAACATTATTAAAGGAAAGGCGAGAGTTGTGTAAATAAATTTTTTGGACATTAACCGTTCTTTTATTTCGCGTTTAATTATCGCCAGTACTTTGTTGTTTATCATGCCGCCTCCTCTGTTTTGTCGTCCTCTGCCAATTCAACGAATATTTCCTGTAAGGAAATTTCGTTCGCATTAAATTGTGTAACAGTAACGTTGTTTTCCACTAATAATTTCAATAGCTTCTGAGTATCTCTCCGCTCCTTAACCCTTATTCCTGTAGTGTTTCCAAAATCCGTAATCTTCTCTACAAAAGGCTGATTGCGTAAGAAAGAGATATCCCCGTCAAATGTAATGGAAACATTACGTTGAGAGTATTTTGATTTTATTTCTGCAAGCGAACCTTTAAGAATTATTTTACCGTGGTCAATCATTGCAAGATGATCAACCATCTTTTCCGCGTAGTCCATTAAGTGAGTCGAAAAAATAATTACTTTTCCCTCTTCTTTCTTTTCTAAAATTATTTGTCTCAATAAGTCAATGTTAATGGGGTCCAAGCCTGAGAAGGGCTCGTCCAAGATAATAAAGTCGGGATCGTGCAGAATAGTGGCAATAAATTGAATTTTCTGCTGGTTTCCTTTCGACAAATCTTCGATTTTTGAATTCCGCCTGTCGTAAAGATTAAATTTACGCAAATAGTCCAAAGCCCTTGATTGTACTGCTTTTCCTGACTTGCCCTTCACTTCGGCAAAGAATAACAAAGTGTCCATTACCGTCATCTTCTTGTAAAGCCCTCGTTCTTCTGGTAAGTACCCCACGGAATCTCTGAACGTATTGTCGATTTCTTTTCCGCGGAATAGAATTTTCCCAGAATCGGGGAGGTAAATACTTAAAATTAATCTCAGCGTCGTGGTTTTACCCGCGCCATTGCGGCCTATTAGCCCGAAGATCGAGCCTTCTGGCACTTCGAAATTAGCCTCGTCAACGGCTTTTACGCTTCCGAAAGTTTTGCTTAAATTGCTGACTTCTAAGGCATTCATAATCACTCCGTATTATTGAATTGCAGTTCAATAATTAATTTATTTATCAAATAAAATTATTTTACTTTTTTTGCAAATAATTTTTTACCCGCTTGGTAAAGATATAATCCTTTAATCTTACCGCTCTTTGCGGGCAGGAACTCCAGTTGGGCGTTAACCACTTTGTAATAAAATTTGTATTTGGACGATGGGAACACTTCGAAAGCGGGCTGCCCACTTGCTTGTGCAAACAAATGTTTGCCTTTTTTAACTATCGTAATGTTGAAATTCTTGAAAAGATTGTAAACTCCTTGCAACTTTTTCAGAACCGATTCGGGAACCCGTTTGCTTCCTTCATTCAACTTTACGCCTAATTTTTTAAGAACATTTAATGCGTTTTCGTTACCCGGATTCAGCTTGAGAGATTTTTTGTAGAACTCAATCGCCTTTTGTTTTTCGCCTTTTTTTAGTAGCGCTTCGCCCATACTGTCGTAAACATTGGACGAGGCGGGATATTCTTTAATGTTCAATTTAAAAATTTTAATTGCCTCGTCAATTTTGTTTTCTCCCAATAAAATGTAGCCAAGCGTATTTAATTGGGATTCCGAAAAATCGAACACGTCGGCTTCTTCTTTTTTTAACTTGTAATAAAGCTCAATGGCTTTGTCGGCTCCGTCGTTTGCCACAAAATCGTAAAGGTAATCGTACAAAGGACGTTTGGGCATTGCGGGTTCGTTACCGTAAAGTATTTGCTGAATTTTTACCGCTAACGGAAACGCTGCAAAAGGACCAACGTTGCTTAAAATAACTACCAAAGAGCTATCCGAAAGATTTCGCCAGATGATTGAATTAAAACCATTAATGCCTCCCGTGTGCCAGACTATTTTAACGCTGTCGCCATTTGGTTTTGTTGCCCGGCGAACAAACCACCCAAAACCGTAACCGAATTTATTTGGGGTAAACATCATTTGCTTCATTTTTTTATTTAATATTTTGTCGGAGTAAAGCGCTTGATCCCATTTAAACAAATCTCCGACGGTGGAATACAAATTGCCCGCGCCCATTGCGTTTGGCATGTAGATGTAAGGATCCTTCAGGTATTTTAAGCCCTGCTTAATGTAGCCAAGGGACATTTTCTTAATTGCATACTCATCGTGTTCAATTCCGCTGTTAAACATTTTTGCTGGTTTTAAAATTCTTTCTTTAATCAATTCGTAATATTCTTTGCCGGTAACTTTTTCCGCAATTGCGGCTAACAAATAGTAGCCGGTGTTATTGTAATTAAAATTGCTCCCCGGTTCGAACTCCAAGTCTCCGCTTTGGAAATGCTTAATCATGTAGCTTTTAGCGTAATGATTCCGCAGGGAATCCAACCAAACATGCGGCATATTTGTGTAGGATTTAATTCCCGAAGTGTGATTAAGCAGCTGGCGAATCGTGACTTTTTCGCCGGTGTCTTTTCTGTAATTCTTCAAATAATCGGTAATCTTTCCTTCCAGTTTAATCTTTCCCTCGGCAACCAGCTGTAAAA
>JALWSN010000564.1:7871-11155 GCA_027080245.1 Ignavibacteriales bacterium
TAAATTGCTTTGTTACCGAACCTACTCTGAATTTTGCGTCTTTGGTTAAGGGAACTTTCCATTGGTAATCGGCAAAACCAAAAGCTCGTTCAAAAATAACCTTGTTATGAGTGGAAACTAAAACCGCTCCGTTAAAAAGCCCGTATTCTGCGTAACGATTCAAAAGCCCGTTAATCTTTTCGTTTAGTTGTTGGGCGGGAACGTTAATAAAAACAAGGGCAAAAAGAATGCCATAAACTAAATTCCGTTTCATTTTCAACCTCGCTAAAATTTTGTTTCGGAATTAATACACGCGGAGCTGTAAATTTATTCAAAACTTAATTTTTAACTACGCCAAGCTCATTTCAATAAGCTAAGAGTAAAAATACCACAGGCACGTCGCTTGCCCGCAATTAAATGAAAGCGGAACTAATTGTAATTGTTGATTCTACTTATTAAGTCGTTGAAATCGCCAACGGGAGAATTGTTAATAATCAATTCAAGCTCGGAAAGATAATCGGAAATTTTTTTAACTTTTAATTTCAAGAACTCCTCCGTAACCGACGCTTCGGCCGATTTCATTTCAACTTCGCTAATTTCCTGTTTAATCAAGGCAATTAACTTTTTAAGCTTTTCGTTGTTAAGCTTAATATTTTCTAAAAAGCCCTTAAGGTTCCTTAATTCTTTAATAACAATAGCGCTTTCTGAAAGCCTTAAAGCGTAGTTCACCCTTCTTAGTAGTTCGGTAATGTTGTAAGGTTTTTTAACGTAATCAAAAGCGCCAACTTCGTAACCTCGCTTTACGTCTTCGGGCTTAGTTAACGCCGTTACCAGAATAACGGGGATGTCCTTTGTTTTTTCGTTGCTCACAATTTTTTCGCAAACTTCGTAGCCGGAAATATTAGGCATCATGATGTCTAATAAAATCAAATCGGGAATCTCTTTCATGGTAATGTCCAGAGCCTCCTCGCCATCGTAAGCTTCGAGTACGTTAAAGCCGGCTTTTTCCAAACGCGTTTTTAATAGAAGGACATTGTGAAGTTGATCATCAACGACTAAGATTTTTTTTCTTTCCACCTCCTACTCCCCTAAAAATTTAGAATGAATAATCAGAATGTTAAATATGCTAATAAAATTGTTAAGTTTCATTAAATTTTTCAATTCGAAATACTTTTTTGTTCTTCGAGTAGTTTAAAATATTTTTTAATTAGCTCTCTGTAATCCCGAGAATAGCCTTCTTTCAAAGCTTTAAGCAACTCTTCTCTTAACTTGATTTTTGTTTCTCTGCTAAAAATAAGTCCTTCGGGCGAACTCACTTTAAATTGTTTGCCTGCGGTGGAAACTCTCGTCTTTTCAAAATCTCTCTGGTAAACGGAACGTTGAGCATCGAGCATTCGCGAAAGAATATTTTGTTGACGCTTAATCACATTGTCGTCAATATTATTGGACTTCAAATTCGAAACAACTTCCTTCATGTTCTTCAATATTTCATTAAGATTAGCTGTTATTCTTTTGGATTCTCCCGCTCTTTGAAATTCCTTGTTAAGTTCGTCCAGAGATTTTTGAATCATCTCCTGTTGTTGGGCAAGCCTTTGCATTTGCGCCAATTGTTGCATTGTAAACTTGCCGCTCTTCAACATTTGGGTAAGTTTGTTCAAACCAATTTGCCGTTGGGTTAATTGGCGCAACTGCTGCATTAAGCTCATCATTCCGCCGCCCGGACCCTGCGAAGAATTCATCATGCTTTGTAAAGCCCCTTGCATAAAAGACGCCGATTGATTCAAATATTTCATCGCTGACTTTTGCTGCTGTCCAGCGCTGAATGTATTTCTGTTTTCCAACGCATTAATCGACATTTGCATTTTGGTTTGAGCCTGACTTAACGCCCAACCTATTTCAGGTGTAATTGCAAAGGTCTTTTCCGAAAGGCTGCTGATTTGAGAAATCACCCGTTCCAGCCCGTTGGAAAGCGAGCTTTGCTTGCGAGCAATTTCGTCAATTTTTGGCGAGTTCGGCGACTGCTTAAGAGCCTGATTTTTAAGGGTTTCCTCTCTTTTTGAAAGCCCCAATAAATTATTCATTACCGAAAGCATCTTTGTCATAACTGTAAGTTGGTTGTTCCTTAACATCCGTTGTTTAATCTTTGAAAGGCTTGTCTTAAGATTACTTAAGTTCGAGGAAATTTTTTTTCCCTCGTGCTTTGCTTCCTGAAGTTTTCCCCGTTTAATATTTTCCGCCATTTTACCACTTAATTCTTCGTTCTTTTCGGAATTGAATTCCTCGACTGTCTTTTCTAATTCTTTTTGAGGTAAATCTTTCAACTCCTTCATTTTATTTTTAAGCTCGTTTAAATTCTTTTTTAAACTCCTTAAATTTTCGGACAATCTTTTAGATTTTTTTGCCAACTTTTTTTTCTCGGTGCTATTTAATTTTTTGCTCAATTTTTTAAGAAGTTTTTCCTGTTTAGTTTTAGCCGCGTTGGTTCGTTTGATTGTTTCGTCCAGCTTCTCTTCCACCTGAATTCTTTTAAGCAGTTTAATTGTTCGTTCAATCGATTTGCGGAACGCTTCTTCGTTGAATTGAATATTTTGCAACGCATTTTGAACTTCGTCCCGCATCATGGATTTTAGCATCTTTTGCATTCTCTCGAACGCTTCCTTTAAACTTTTGTTGTCGAGCTCGGCGAACAACTTTTGCAATTGCTCGTATTTTTTTAGCGTCTCTTTGGAAAGTAGTTTGTGTTTGGAAATCTCTTGTCGGAGTTTTTTAATTTTTTCTTTTACGTTTTTTGCTTGTTTTAAAAGTCGTTTAAATTCTTTAACCGCTTGTTGAACTTTTTCTTTCTCTCCCCACTCAAGCTTTTTTTTGTTTTTTCTCAACTCGTAACTTAGCTTACGTAGATTTTCTTTTAACGTTTGCGCTTCTTTTAACGTTTTCTTTAAATCCGCGGAAGCCACGTTTTGAGCGGTATCCACTTTATTGAATAATTCATTTAGTGTGGGAACCTTAACGGCAATTATTTTTGTCCTTGAGGATTTCGGGCCGCTTACAAGGTCGTTGTCAAATATTTCCAGGAAGAAAGAAACAACGTCGCCTTCGGTAAGTTGCAAATCTGTTAAATCCCAATTGTAAATTACGTTAGCTTCGCTTAACCCTTTATTTATTGGTATTTTTAAACTCTTGTAGCTTTTCCATACCGTTTTTATTAGGGAAGAATTTAATTTGTATTTTAAAAGTAATTTGGAAAAACCGAAGTCGTCGGAAATGTTAGCGGAAATGCCTACGAGGTTGTCTGCCCCTAAAGC
>JALWSN010000565.1 GCA_027080245.1 Ignavibacteriales bacterium
CCCCAAACCCCCCTTCCCTTGCTAAGGGAAGGGAGCTTTTAATTGTGAACAACCCCTTTGAAGTTCCCCCTCCTCTTCGCAAGAAGAGGGACGGAGTGGAGTTGCTGGAAAAGTCTTAAGCCGTAAGTAGCAAGCGTTCAGGAAATAATTTTGCTCAGGATGAAATCTCCGCGAACTTTGCGTAAGACTACCTATCCCTTCAATGCAGAAAGCGCCATGTCGATTTTAAATAACTAATGTTCTGAAAGACTCAACCAAGAACAAAGAACCAAGAACAAAGAACCAAGTACGAATGAACTGGCTTAGGGACCAGGGAGACGGACTGACTGAGAGACGAAGAGGTAGAGAAAAAAAAAGCAGGCCGCCTGGTAAACCAAACAGCCCGCTAACTTAAATCGGGATTTTCACTTAATCCGGTTTAAATTAATCCACTTTACAATTGCCACGCATTCCAACAATAAAATCGTAAGCATAAGCCAAAACTCCCGCAAAGAAAATAAATCCCGTTACAAACCTTGCGGCGTACCAAGGCGTCATGTGTTCCTGAGCGGCAACGTAACCTTGCGCCATTACTCTGGATATGTAAATTTGAATTGCGCCGGCCATTACAAGCGCGGATACCATTAAAATCATTCCTAAATTCATCAGCCAAAAGCCCCATTCCCATCTTTTGGAGTTGAGGATTTTGTTGAAGTAATTTTCCTTGTTTAGTCTGGAAAGAGCGTAATAAATAAAAGCGATTTCAACGGCTGCAAAAGCTCCGAAAAACGCCATGTGTCCGTGAGCAGCCGTCATTTGAGTTCCATGCTCCCAGAAATTAACAGAATACCATGTAATCGCACCGCCTAATAATCCAAGACCTAAAAACGCACCAACAGTGCCAATCAGAAGCCAATAAAGAGTAGCTTTGTCCTCAACCTTAACTTCCGATTTACGCGCGAACAAAAATCCTTCAATCATCATTCCAATAGGTGGAATTACTTCAAGAGCGCTAAAAATACTACCGACCCACAACCAGTATTTGGGAGTACCGATCCAAAAGTAATGGTGTCCCATTCCTAAAATTCCCGAGCCGAGAATAGTAGCAACCTCGATGTAAAGCCATCTGTAAATCTTTTCTTTAGGCAAATTAAACAATTTAATTACAAGGTAACCGACTATTATTGAATCGAACATTTCCCAAGTGGCTTCCACAGAATAATGAATTACCCACCAACGGAAATAATCTTGCACAACCATATCCTTAAAGAAAGGCATTCCCGGCAGGTACATCAACGTAGCGCCAACAGAGGCAATGAAAAGCAAAGATGAAATGGGGGTAGTCTTTTTTGCGTTCTTTAATGTAAAACCAAGATTAAAAATCCAAATCAATGCGGCTACAACAATAATCCAATCGAATACGGGCGCGGCTTCCACCCATTCAAGCCCTTGATTGCCGTAATATTGGAAGAAATAACTAACTACCGCGCCAACACCGGCAACCACCAATAGAATTAGCTGAATTGCCGCTAATTTTGCGCTATAAAGCTCTTCTTTGATTTCATCAACCGTGATGAAATACGTAGCTCCCATAAAACCTATTAACATCCAGAAAAGCAAAAGATTAATGTGAACTTCTCTTGAAACGTTAAACGGCATCCAATTTATTGTGAAATCTGGCCAAATAAATTGCGCCGCGGCTACCAGTCCAAATAAAGTCTGAAGAAAAAATAAAAGCACCGAAACCCCCATGTAGCCAAAAGGGATTTTTTGAGATTTAAATTCTAAATTTTCCATTATTTATCCTCCTTAAGATTTTTCAAATAGGAGACCAAAGCTTTTAATTCGTTTTCGCTTAACCTTTTTTTGTAGGAAGGCATTAACTTTTGTTTCCCCTCGTAACCTTTAACCACTTCGCTATCGGGAATTGAATGAGGGTTCAACAATTGTTTAGTTAACCATTCGTCCGATCTGTTTCTTAATTTTTGATTAGAAAGATCGGGTCCGATTTTTCCAGAAAGGTTAAGTTCGTCCGATTTTATTGTGTGGCACAAACCGCAATTAAGTTTTTTAATTAACTCCGCTCCTTCATTTTTTGCTTTGTTAATTTTGGGAGCCTTTACTTCGCCCGTGTAAATTTCGCTTCCCGGAGGCCAACCGTTTGTGTTAACTTTGTCCATCCATTTGAAAAACGCAATCAAATCGTCAATCTCTTTATTAGTCAAATGCATATCAGGCATTCTTCTTTTGTATTCACCTGACCATAACTGTGCCGTTACTTCAGGCGGATTTTTAAGCACTGACCTAACGAACCCTTCGCCGCGTTGTGAAATAATTTTTGTCAAATCTGCTGCGTAATAAGCTCCGTCGCCTAAAATAGTATGGCAATCCATGCAATTTTTAGCATGGAACACATATTTACCCGCCACAACTTGCTGGGTAATTTTAGGATGCCTTTCGCTTATTGCGTATCCTGTTTGGATTGTTAATATTAAAAATACAACAATCGAAACAACAGAAATACCAATAAACAAAGCTCTTGCCTTGTTAACGTGTTTCGGTAATTCCATTTATTTTTCTCCTATTTTTTGGTTGAATAATCGCTAATTAAATAACTTGGGAAAAACAAAGTTTACTTTCGGATTATTTTTTCTGTTATTATCTTTAAAAAAATCAAAAATAAAATTATCTAAAAAGCAAAGAACAATCAGTCATTCAAAATCGATTGAATTAATTTAAGCAAAAGAATAATTCACCAATAATTTCAAGCCTATTAGAAAATGACAAATATCCTCAACATTTTATTTTTCAATTAAAGTATTTTATACTAAGAGCGAAAT
>JALWSN010000566.1 GCA_027080245.1 Ignavibacteriales bacterium
ACCCCTTAGTTACGCCGAGCGGCTTAAGGCGAACAACGTTTTTAGTAATGCCGGCATTTTCCAGCGCGCCCACTACGTCCTCAACGTCCTTGTAAGCGTAAGGCATTTCCTCGGCTATTGTCCTGAACCCTTTTGCCTGAATTTCTATTCCTTCCCTTTCCAGCTCCTCTATTAAATTCCTGCCCCTTCCAATTTTTAAAGCTTTGTGACGACTTAAATTCCTGCCCGCCCCGTGCGCCGAACTTCCGAAAGATTGCTCCATCGACCTTTGCAATCCGACTGCTACGAAAGAATACCTGCCCATGTCTCCGGGAATAATCACAGGTTGCCCAACATGCCGATATTTAAGGGGAACGGCGGAGTGACCAGCCGGAAACGCCCGTGTGGCGCCTTTCCGGTGAACGCACACTTTTTTAATTTCGCCGCTAGTAATTTCGTGTGCCTCCATTTTGGCGATGTTGTGACTTACATCGTAAAAAAGCTTGAAGTTGATTTCTTCCGAGGAAAGATTAAATGTTTTCACAAAGCTCTCCTTTGCCAGATGCATTATTACCTGCCTGTTGTTCCATGCAAAATTTGCCGCGCACTTCATTGCGTTAAGGTAGCGCCGCCCTTCCTCGGAGTTGATTGGCGCGCAAATTAATTGCTTGTCCGGCAGCGGAATATTGTACTTGTAACTTGTGTTGAAGAACAACTTAAGATTGTCCTCGCAAATTTGGTAGCCAAGCCCCCGCGAGCCTGTGTGAATTTGAATTACAATCTGGTTTTTAAAGAACCCGAATGCCCCGGCTACTTCTTTGTCCAAAATTTTTTCCACAACGTCAACTTCCAAAAAATGGTTGCCCGAACCAAGCGTAGCCACTTGTTCGCGTCCCCGTTCAAGGGCTTTTTCCGAGACCACGGAAATGTCCGCATCTGCAAAGCGTCCGTTTTCCTCAATAAAATCAAGCTCTTCGGCGCTGCCGTAGCCTTTTTCCACCGCCCATTCGGCTCCTTTGCTCAATATTTGCTTAATTTCTTTTAAACTTAATTTTTTAATAGCTCCCTTCGAGCCTACGCCGGTCGGAATCTTTTTGTAAAGATTGGCAATTAGCTCTTTCATTTTTGGCCGGACCAAATCTAACGACAGCGAAGTTGTCGCAAGCCTTACGCCGCAATTAATATCGTAGCCAACGCCGCCGGGGGAAATTACGCCTTCGTCCAGATTTGTAGCCGCCACGCCCCCAATAGGAAATCCGTAGCCCCAATGAATGTCCGGCATCGCTAAGCTAAATTTTTCAATGCCCGGCAGCCACGCTACGTTCATTACCTGAAGCAGTGCTTCGTCTCTGGAAATTAAATCCCTCAGCATTTTTTCTGAAGAAAAAATTCTACCCGGCGCTCGCATCCCTTCCCGCGCGGGAATTTCCCACAAGTAATCTGAAATTTTTTCTAATTTTATTCCCCTGATTTCCATTACAATCCTAAAATTTTTAGCCTATTAATAATTTAATAAAATTACAATTAAATTTTGCTTCGGCATTCAAAAGAATTACAAAACATTTAATTATTTTGAGCGCGTCTGAACAATTTAAAATGAATAACAATGCATTTGGATGGAAGCGCATTACCAAGCATTAAACCCACCCCAAACTCTTTTGGATGATTGGATGGTTGGATTGGATGATTGGATTGGTTGGATGAATGGATGGATGGGGATATTAGGGGAGCGCTGAGGCAAAGATAGTTTAAGTTTTGATTAAACTCTGCAAAATCAACCCTTATTTTTAAAATTCAAACATTAATAACACAAAAATCTCAAAACAAAAATCAAAACCTTATTAGCTTATTTCAAAAAGTTAAAACATTAGGAAATTACCGGTAAAGAATCTCAACCTAATCATCCCCATTCATCCATTCATGCATCTATGCACTCATCCAATAATCCATTTTTAGTTCCTTTCTGCCGGAGCTTTTCGTGTTCTTTGGTTTAATTCTACAAAGATGTCGTCCCGCTGGGACTCAGTCCTGTAAGAAGAAATCCTTTGTAGCTAAATTCACTTATTGCTTAAGACTCGTTACTTAAGACTTTCCCCCACCTCCGCCCCAGTCAAATTTTTTGGATGACCCGTCTCCGTCTGCGCTTCGCTTGACTACGCCGCGACAAGTTGGATTGGTGGACAATTGGATAAATGGGGCATTAAGGGGACTCCGGAGAAAAGACATTTTAAGTTTTGATTAAATTCTAACAAACCGAACCTTATTTTGAAACAGACCTTAACAACCTAAAATTCTGAAACACCCCAAAATCTTATTAGCTTATTTCAAAAAGTAAAAACATTAGGAAGTTACTGGTAAAGAATCCCAATCTAATCAGCTCCAATCATCCATCCATGCATCAATGCAATCATCCACTTTCAAAAAAGGAGGGAGAATTTCAAAAGCGCCGAACACATTTAAAAGCCCCCTTTTCTTCGCAAGAGAAAGGGGGTTGGGGGTAGAGTTCTTTGAAAAAAAACATCTCCCCAAAACAAATTGAACCGCAATTCTTTTTTGAAATAAGCGCATTTTGGCGAACATTTTTGTCCTCTCCCTTTTAATCTTAATTTTTCGCAGGATTGATTTAATTGACATTATTAAATTTACTTCTTAAGTTAAATAAAAATTTAATAACATTTTTAGAAAGAAACCGCAGGGTGGATTTAATGGATGGCTACAGCATTAAATTACTAACAAAATTCGGAAAAACTTTGTGAAAGGAAATAAGCAATCAGGGAAAGCAGGGCGCGGTTCAAAATCAAACAACGGTAAAACCAAAGAGCGTTTGTCGAGGCTGGAC
>JALWSN010000567.1 GCA_027080245.1 Ignavibacteriales bacterium
CATTTAAACGAAATAAGTGAAAGTAGCACAGCCTAAGGTGAGAAGCATTGTAATAATAATACCCCCAATCAAATTGGGTTTTACCGTTAAAATATCTTTAGACTTTTGTAATATTTGAAATTTGAAAATTGGTTGCCGGCTTTGCCGAACTAGGCAAGGATGCATTGCTGGATGAATGGGGTATTAAAGTGAGCTCTCCAAAAGATATTTTTGTAAAAGCAGTAATCAATTGTCTGAAAGTGTGAATCTAACTAAAACCCCAATTATCCATTCATCCAACAACCCATTACTCCACCCATCCATGGCGCCGACTCCGAAGGAGTCGAATGTTGGTAGAAAAAATCAACGAAAAATAAAATACGATGCCGAAGGTATCGAAGGAAAATATTGTTTCATTAAAAAATGGCTTTGGCAATATCATCCCTTCGGGACAGCCATTTGGAAATCGAGTAAGCAGAAACTGAAACCTGTTTATTGTTTTAGGTTTTTTTGGGGAGCGGGAAAGCCGTTAAAACGGTTTGGGGTTGAAAAATCTTTGTCGCTCCAATCCCCACGGATAAATCCGTGGGTTAACGGGAACTTAACCTTTTGTCGAACCCCTAAAATCGTGAAGAATGTAGACCATCCAATTATCCATTTATCCAATAATCCATCCTTTGTGAGTTCCGAAGGGATGTCACTTTTAGAATTGTGAATGAGTAAAGGCAAAGAGACTAAAAGATTAAAAGGTTAAAAGGTTTTGTAGAAATCCTACCGAAACGAATTTCAACGCTTGGTTTCCCTTTTCCCCAAAACCACGCTCTAAAGAACGTGCTTAGCGTAAAAAAAATGACGCTCACACTTACGACTTAAAACTTATTCCTTAAGACTCGTTACTAAAGACTTATTCCATCTCGTCTCAACTCATTCAACATTCATCATTCATAATTCAGAATTCACAAAGCTGCAATTAAATTCTTCTTCAAATCCCTTTTTTATTGAGTTGTAAAGCTCAGGCAACTCCGCCGGCATGTCTAAAATAGAATTGATTTCAATTGTTTTTTGCGCCATTTCCTTTTTCAGGGCTTCCTTTTCGCTTTCGGGGACTTTCAAATATTCAACAAGCTTCCGGTGAAACGGACCTATTAAAATTGAGCCGTGCTGTAAAATAGCGTCGCTCATTTTACGCTGCGCGCTGCCAATAATTTTCCTGCCGGCAAATTTAACCTCGTGGCGCGCAGTGGAAGAAAAACAAATAGACCCCGCTGGCTTTTTAAGCTCTTCCCTGAAATCCGGTTGAATGGCTTCCAACTCAAGAGCCTTAAAAACCGGATTAAAAAAAATCAGTCCCTTCACAAGCGCATTCGAAATTAAATTGTAAAGCTCGCGCGGGGGCGGTCCAAAATCCACCGACGTAACAACCGAATAAGTCAATTCCTCAGCGTGCAAAATCGCCCTGCCGCCCGTGGGCCTTTTTACCACGTCGATTCCGTCCCGGCGGGCTTTTTGCAAATCAATTTCCGCCTCGTTCTGATTTGCGCCAAGCGAAATTGCAAATGGATGCCACCTGTACAATCTTAAATAAAACTCGCCCGCCCGCACATTCTTCGCAAGATTTAAATCGAATTCCATGTTGAACCTGCCGCTGTTTTCGGCGTGCTTAATGTAAATCCATTTCAAGAATTCATTCCCCCTTAAATTTAGGGATTCGACTACGCTTTGAACTACGCCTTAATGAGAGGCCTGTCGCTTTTGTCCAAAAACTCAAGAATGTTCTTGACCTCGCCGCTCTCTGGAAACTTTTCCTTCATCCGCTCGATTGCCTCCGCGCGTTTTAATCCCGACATGAACAAAATCCTGTAAGCTTCTTTAATCGTTAAAATCTGCTCGTTCGTAAACCCCCTGCGCCGCAAGCCAATTGAATTCAAGCCAACGTACCGCAAAGGTTCGTTTGCCGCAAGAATGTAAGGAGGAACGTCGACCGTTACTCTGAAACCGCCGCCAATCATTGCGTGTTTTCCGATTTTGGTGAACTGGTGGATGGGAGTGCCGCCGCCGACTATCACCCAATCTTCAATTTCCACGTGACCGCCAATTTGCACGGAATTGGCAATTATTGAATTGTCGCCAATTACGGTGTCGTGCGCAACGTGCGAATAAGCCATCAACAAACAATTTGCGCCTACTTTGGAATAGCCAGTAGCTTTGGTTCCCCTGTGCAACGTAACAAATTCACGCACAATGGTGTTGTCGCCCACGTAGAAAAGCGTTTGCTCGTTTTCGAATTTCAAATCCTGCGGAAGATTTGCCACCGAAGCGCCCTGGAAAATTTTTACGTTTTTGCCCAAACGCGCCCCGTTGTAAATTACCGCGTTCGGACCAATTGACGAGCCTTCCCCAATTTCAACGTCGTCCTCAATTACCGCAAAAGGTCCAATTTCCACGCCGTCGGCAATGCGGGCTTTTGCGCTTACTATTGCAGTGGGATGAACCTTAACCATTTTTAGCCTGCCCGTCTTCCCTGTCCACAATCGCCGCCATTAAATCCGCCTCGGCTACCAGCGTGTTGTCCACCAGCGCCTTCGCCCTGATTAAAACAACTTTGCTCTTTTTGCTTACCAGTTCTGCCTCCAGTATTAATTGGTCCCCGGGGTGAACGGGCTTGCGAAACTTTGCGTTGTTAATTCCCATGAAATAAACCAACTTCGTCGAAGGGTCGATGAACGAATTCAGCATTAAAATTCCGCCCGTTTGCGCCATCGCTTCAATAATTAAAACTCCCGGCATTACGGGATGACCTGGGAAATGCCCCTGAAAAAAGGGCTCGTTGATTGTAACCGATTTTACGCCTACAACTTTTTTGTCCATTTCCAGATGAATTATTTTGTCCACCAACAAAAACGGGTAACGGTGCGGAAGAATTTTCTGAATTGCAATCGAGTCAAAAACAATTCCTTCTTTTGAAACATGCTGGTATTTTTTAACTAATTTTTTCTGTCTGTAAAGCTTTCTGATTTTCTTTGCAAATTCCACGTTTGCCTGATGCCCGGGTCTTGCGGCAAGAATCTGCGCTTTAATTGGCGCGCCAATCAAAGCCAAATCCCCAAGCATGTCCAACACTTTGTGACGAACAGGCTCGTTCTTGAACCTCAGGGTCTTGTCGTTCAAAAATCCCGAAGGACCAATTGAAATCTTTGTGTTCAATCCTAATTTATTACTCAAATCGTCCAGCTGCTTTTCTTCCAAATTGTGGTCAACAATCACAACGGCGTTGTCCAAGTTGCCGCCTTTAATTAAGCCCTGGTCGGCTAATTGTTCCACTTCGCTTAGGAAGCAAAAGGTCCTGCATGGGGCAAATTCCTTAACAAATTCCTTTTCCAGGTCGAACAAACCCGTGTGCTGACTGCCGAGGGCGGGATTTTGGTAATCGACCATTGCGGTAATCCTGAAGCCATCCAAAGGCAGCGCCACAATGTCGATTTGCTTCTCCTCGTCGTGGTACATTACTGTTTTGTCAATCACCAAATAATCCTTCGGCTCTTCCTGCTGCACGAATCCCGCCTCGAGCAATTTTTCCACGTAGGGCATTGCGCTGCCGTCGCCCACAGGCGGTTCGATGCCGTCAATTTCAATTACAATGTTGTCTATTTGAAGTCCCGCAATAGCCGCAAGCACATGCTCTACCGTATGAACTTTTACGTCTTCAATTCCCAGAGTGGTTCCGCGAGAAACATCCACTACAAATTCCGCCAAAGCCGGGATTTCGGGTTCGCCGCCCAAATCTACTCTTTTAAACTTAATGCCGGTGTTCGCAGGCGCGGGCTTAAACGTCATTCTACATTCACTTCCCGTGTGCAGCCCAACTCCCGAAAGGGAAACTTCCTTTGCAATTGTTCGTTGAGATTCTAACATTTATTCTTCCTTATTTAATTTCTCTTCGAGTTCTTTAATTTTGTTTTCAAGTTCCTTTAACTTTGCGCTGTAATTGGGCAAATTCCGAATGTGCGCCTCAAGGCGGAGGCTCGTCCCCCATTCCTTGGCGGGGTAACCGAAATATTTACCTGGCTTCTTCAATGATTTTGAGATTCCGGACTGCGCGCCGATTATTACGTTGTCCGTAATTTCTAAGTGTCCGGCAACGCCAACCTGACCTGCCAAAATACAATTGCTCCCTATTTTCGAGCTTCCCGAAATTCCGCTCTGAGCCGAAATTACAGTATTGTCCCCAATCTTAACGTTGTGCGCAATTTGAATTAAATTGTCCAGCTTAACGCCCTTGCCAATTACGGTCGAACCGATTGCCGCCCTGTCGATTGAAACGTTCGAACCAATTTCGCAATAGTCCTTAATTATTACATTCCCAATTTGCGGAATTTTGGAATAGCTCCCGTCCTTCATTCGCTCGAAGCCAAATCCGTCCGAGCCAATTACCGTTCCGGAATGAATGATTACATTGTCTCCGACTTTACAATTTTCCCGGATTGTAACGTTGGGGTAAATCAAACACCCGTTTCCAATTTCAACGTCTTCCATTAAGACGGTGTTGTGCAAAATAATTGAATTGTCGCCGACTGAGCAGCCGTCTGAAATTACAACGTTCTTGCCGAGAGTAACGTTCTTGCCAATTTGCGCTTTTGCCGACACCGACGCCGTGGGGTCGACGCCTTTAAATTTGATTCCCGGCAGGAAATATTTTAAAATAATTTTTTGAACCGCTTCGTGCGGGTTTTCGTAAAGAATGTAAGTTAAGTCCTCGCGGGCGCGGTTGAACCCCGGCTTAACAATAATCACCGAAGCTTTTGTGGAGGCAAAATATTTTTCGTATGCGGGCAAATAAAGGAAAGTAAGCTCGCCTTCTTTTGCCTCGTCAATTCGGGCGATTGCGCGAAAGGTGGCCCTTTCGTTGCCAACAACCTCGCCGCCGATTATTTCTGCCGCTTCTTTTACACTTATCTCCATTTTCACTGTTTTAACTTGTCTAAAACCAAATTTGTAATGTCGTATTTTTCCTTTGCATAAAGGAACAAAATGTCCCCGCTGCGGTCGAAGACGAAATCAAGGTCCTTTTCCTTTGCAACTTCCTGAATGGCTTTGAATATTTTGTTCTGAACGGGTTTCATCAGTTCTTGTTCCTTTTTGAAAAGCTCGCCGTTTGCGCCGAATTTCTTGTTGCGGAAATCGGCTATTTTGTTTTCTAAATCGGAAAGTTCCTTTTCAACTTCATTGCGGCGCATTGGGCTCATCGTTAATTTCTTTTTTGAATAATCGTCGTACTTAACTTTCCATTCCCTTTGCATTTTTTTTATTTGACTTTGCCATTCTTGAATTTGAGCGTCCAGCTTCTTTTGGGCGTCCTGCGCATCGGGCAACTGCTTCATTATTGTGTCAGAATCGATGTAGCCAATCTTTAACTGCGCGTTTACGGCAAGAGAAGCGAAAAGAAAAAATGCGAGAGTTGAAAAAATCAACTTTTTCATTTGCTTGCTTTCCTTAATGTTTTTAAAATTGTTTATCTTAATTTCTCCCCATACATCATGCGGGAACTCGCCAATTCCGCGCGGCGTTCAATATTTGTTTCGTAATTTTTAAGCTCCTACAAATTAAAACCAGAGAGACGCGATTGCTCGCATCTCCAAAAACAAAACTCTAACATTAACCCGTTCGTTTACCATTTACAAACAAAAAACATCGCTCGTTATTTTCAACGTCTATTTAGCGGATTAATTGCCGAAAAAATCCTCGGCCGTCAAGATTATTAAAACTTTCCGCGTTTTAGTTTGTCCAGTACTTTGTAAGTAATGTCGTATTTATCCTCGGCGTAAAGCAAAAGAACGTCGCCGCTTTTGTCGAATACAAAGTTCATCTTTTCTTCTTTCGCAACGGCTTTTATTGCCTTAAGAATTTTTTCTTTCACTGGTCCTAAAAGTTCTTCCTGCTTTTTGTAATATTCGCCGTCCGGCTGTCCAAATTTTTTCTGCCTGTAATCGTTAATTTTTTGGTCGAGCGCAACAAGCTGTTGTTGAACTTCCTTTTGTTTTTCCGGGGTCATCGTAGCGCCTTGCTGTTGGAATTGCGCGTATTTGTTTTGCAGCTCTTTGCTCATGCTGTCAATTTTCGATTGCCATTTTTTAGCCAGCGCGTCCAAATCGCTTTGGGCTTTAATAGCTTCGGAATATTGAAGCAATATTTGTTGCGAGTTAACGTAACCGATTTTTAAGCGGGACTGAGCCATTAATGCAGTTGTTAAAAAGAATCCTACTAATATTAAAGTTAACTTTTTCACTTTTTACCTCTTGTTTTTATTTGTTAAAAAAACTTGCGTTACATTCCTTTCCCAAACTGGAAGTGGAAAAGCCACTTGGGGTCTTTCCCGTCTACGCTACGGCGGTCGAAACCGTAACCGAAATCGAACCCGATTAAACCTATTGGGTTGATTAAAATTCTTGCTCCAACTCCTACGGATTTTTTAAGGTCGAACGGATTGGTCTGGGGCAAGTCGTAAAACACGTTGCCCGCTTCGGCAAAGACAAGAAAATAAATTGGCATTGGTTCCAACGTAGCCGCCGCCCTGAGTTCCACGGTAAACTTTTCCATTACTCTGCCGCCGATAACGTCGCCGTTGCTGTTGCGCGGACCCACCGTGCGGTCGTCGTAGCCTCGCAATGGAGTGGTAGCAATAATTAAACCGTTGCCGCCCATGAAGTAATATTCAAAGGGGTTGATTGGTGTTCCCGCCTTAAGCTCGTGAATGTAACCGAGAGAAAATCCTGTGTACAAGGCTAACCTGTCCGTGTTCAAGAGCCGTTTGTAATAATCCATACTGAAATCTATCTTGTAATAATCCACGTTCCCCGGCAGGAAAGGACCGCCAGAGAGTTCGGAATTCAAAGAGAACTTCGAACCGCGGGAAGGGAAAATCGGATTGTCGATATCGGTTCTTGTAAGCGTAAACCCAAGCGTGTATTGCCTTGAAAGCCCCTCGGCGTAAAAGTTTCTGCCGTCGATGATGTCGTTGTACTGGAAGCGCGCAAGCCCTTGAATGTAAAAGAAATCGTCGGGCCACTTAAGTCTGCGCCCAACTTTTACCGTTCCGCCCGTTTGGCGCAAATCGTAAAAGTAGCGCTGGCGCGTATCGAAAACTTCGAAGCCAATTAGCGTTGGCGTGTCCATGAACCACGGCTCGGTGAAACCTAACGTAAGCGTTCTGTAGAAATTGCCCACGCCAAATTGCCAGTTAAAATTAAGGATTTGTCCGCCGCCCATTTTAAATGGGTGAGCCATCGAAAAATTCGTTAACGTTACGCCTATTGAACCGCTAAAACCAAAGCTGCCTGAGTAGCCAATCGAGGCGTTCAGGTAATCGCTCGATTTTTCTTCCACTTTGTAAATCAAATTTACAGTGCTGTCGTTTGCCGGGCGGTAATCTATTCCTTTCTGGTAAAGTTTTTCCACGTTGAAATATTTCAAGTTCGCCAGTTGCTGAATGCTTCGGAAAATGTCCCGCCTGTTAAAGTAGCTGCCGGGAATTGTGTAAAGCTCGCGGCGTATTACTTTGTCCTCCGTTTTGTCGTTGCCGGAAATCATCACCTCGCCAATCTTAAAACGCCTTCCTTCCGTAATTTTAATGTAGATGTCCAGCGAATCTTTAGCCACCACTTTTTCCGTTGGCTCAAGCCTGAAGCCAAGGTAACCGTTGTTCTGGTAAAGGGAAGAGACGTCGTTTTGATTTTTATTGAAGTGAAGATTCTCGTTAAACTTTTCGTAGTTAAAAATGTCGCCTTTCTTAAATCCAAGCCTCTTGGTCAGAACGTCGTCCGGGTAAACTGTGTTGCCTTCCCAAATAATGTTACGCACTTTGTACTGCGGTCCTTCGTAAACGCTGATGAGAATGTTTAATTTCTTTCTGTCCTTTGAGTAAGTGAGAGTATCGCCTAAAATCACAAAATCGCGGTAGCCGTTTTTCCAGTAAAACTTTCTCAACGCTTCCTTGTCTTTTTCGAAATCGTCCTTTTTGAATTTTGCACTGCTCCAGAATTTCCACCATTTTGCTTCTTCCGTATTGTCGAATTGGGACTTAAGTTTGTCGTCGTCGAAGGCTTTGTTTCCAATGAATTCAATGTGATTAACCTTAACCTGCTCCCCTTCCTTAATTCTGAAAAGGAGCAAAATTCTTTTCCGGATTTTCCCTATTAAATTGGATTTGTATTTGGGATTGTAATCGTACTCGGTGGAGTATTCGTCGGAAAAATCTTTTTTATTCCGCCAAGTAACTTTTATTTTGTTTTTTGAAGTGTCGGCTTTTTCGAACACGAACTCAACCGGATTAACTTTTGCGTTCAGGTAGCCGTCGTCGTAATAAAGTTTTAGGATTTTATTTTTAACCGAGTAAACATCCTGCGGTTTAAGAATTTGCCCACGAACAAACGAAATTTTCTCCTTGATGTCGTCGGTGGAAATTTCATCGTTGCCTTCAACTTCCGCCTTTTCAATTCTGGGATATTCTCTTACTTTAATTAAAAGGAAAATGCCGTCGCCAATTTTCTTTTCGGCTATCAGGCGAATGTCCGAAAAGATATTTAAGCTCCAGAGTCGTTTAATGGCGTTAATGGTCTTATCGCCGGGAATTTTAATTTCGTCTCCAACGTGAATTCCCGAGTTTGCAATAATCGTGGCGGGGTCTGCCGACGAGCTTCCTTCCACCCTAATGCCTAACACTTTGTAGACCACCTGCTTGTTCTGAGCAAAATTAGTTGCGGAAATTAAAATTGAGGCAACAATAACAAAATTAGCGAGTCTTTTCGAAAAGCTCTTCATTAACATCTTTAGATTCTTTGAATTTTCTAATTTGTTCGCTGATAAGTCCAAATCTTCTCTCTCTCTTTTGGTAATTCTCGATGGCTAACAATAAGTTTCTGTAGGAAAAATTAGGCCAGAGCGTTTTAGTAACGTAAATCTCGGAATACGCAGCCTGCCAGAGCAAGTAATTGCTTATTCTGAATTCTCCGCCGCTTCTGATTAATAAATCGGGGTCGGGCATATTGGCGGTTTGCAAGAAATTAGAAAAAAGCAATTCGTCAATCTCGTCAGGCAGAATTTCCCCCGCGCTAACTTTTTGGGCGATTGTCTTAACCGCTTGCAAAATCTCCCACCTGCCGCTGTAACTTAAAGCTAACGTCAGCGTCAATTTTGTGTTGTTTTTGGTGATGTTCTTAGCGTCCTCAAGCTCTTTTTGAACCACGAAAGGCAGCTGAGAAACGTCGCCAATGGAAGTAATTTTAACATTGTTCTTGTGTAGCTCGTTCGTTTCCGTTTGCAAAGTTTTTACAATCAATCTCATTAGCATCGAAACTTCGTCTTTAGGACGTTTCCAGTTCTCCGTGGAAAACGTGTAGAGAGTAAGGTACTTAACTCCAAGCTCTCCACAAAGTTTCACAACCTTTCTAACCGATTCCACACCTCGTCTGTGACCTGCAATCCTCGGTAGTCCTTTTCGCTTTGCCCAGCGGCCGTTCCCATCCATTATTATCGCAATGTGAGCGGGTATTTCGCCGCGGGACATTACTTGTTTGAATAATTTACTTTCTTCTTTGTTAAACTTCAAACCGATTTTCCATGAAATTTTAAATAGACCTACTAAAATAAAGGCGCAAGTTCTAAATATCAAGGAAGATAATTGCGCTAATTCCTTTATTCTTAAAATACTTAAGCAAAATTGGCGGCAATTTGGATCCTATTTTTTCAAACTGATTTTGCTTTAACAATCTAAAGCAGCATTTGTGCCGATAATCTTAATGATTGTTTTAAAGGAAAGTTAAGCTACCCGTAAAAGCTCCCGCTTTTGTTAACGGACTGAATCTCTTTAATTAAAAATTCTTCAAGATTCAGAAGTTACCTGTAAAAAACTTTTTAATTCATTCTCACACAACTGTTCGGAATTAATTGACTTACAATGCATTTTGAGCTGAAACGCATTACTAATTATTAAACCCACCCCAACCCAAACCTTTCCCCTACAGGAGTGGAAGGACCTACGTAACCAATATTTTCGCTAATGTTAATGGAATTGGGTGAAGATAAACACCGATTGAACGGGCGTTGATTTCAAAGCTTAGAACTGATTTACTCCAAAACCCTTCCTCTAAAATTACTTTAGATAAAAGTAAAATGAGTAATAATTAACTTTAATTCTTGATTTAATCTGTGGTTAACAAGGCAAAAGTAAAAATTCAAAAGGCAAAAGTATTTCGGTTTGGAATTTTCTTTCTCCTTTAATTTCTTCTTCGCTGGACCTCTTAGGAATGTCATTATCTTTTTTAGAACACAAAAAATCAACGTTAACCTTGAGAAAATTAAAAGAGCTAAAATCGATGGAAATATTGTGCTTTTTTAGATATTTATTCAATTTGTTTCACAGAACTCAACCCCCAAACCCCCTTCTCTTTCAAAGAGAAGGGGGCTTTTAAATTGGTCACTCTTTTGAAGTTCTCCCTCCTCTTTGCAAGAGGAGGGCCGGGGTGGAGTTGGGGAAAGTCTTAAGGAATAAGTCTTAAGCAATAAGCCACTGACATTCCCTTTGAACCTCTGAGCCTTTAAACCTCTTAACCTCTTCGCCTTTCTCTAATTTACAAACCTAATTGTGCCGTTCCTACGGAACTTACTCTAACTTTTTTGTCGTTTTAGCTACAAAGGTTGCATCCCTACGGGACTGAGCCCCAGCGGGACGGCAGCTTTGTAGAAAATAAAACCACAACAAAAAATAGAGCTCCGGAGGAGCGGAACTTTACAAGGATGACTGGATAAATGCATTGATGGATGGTCTACATTCTTCACGATTTTTTCTGGATTCATTAAAATTGTCAGTTGTCGTTAGCACACGGCTTTAGGAAACTTAATGGAACATTCATGGAATGCGCCCAATAAACTGAAATTTCCCAAAACATTTCCAATAGGTTTCCAAGCAACAACAAGCACGAAATTTATTCTGAAGAACTCAACCCCCAAACCCCCTTCTCTTTCAAAGAGAAGGGGGCTTTTAAATTGGTCACTCTTTTGAAGTTCTCCCTCCTCTTTGCAAGAGGAGGGAGA
>JALWSN010000568.1 GCA_027080245.1 Ignavibacteriales bacterium
GCTGAATCGGCATTTCGCAAATTTTGATTGCCGAGCCCTCGGGCTTGCCGTGATCTAATGCCAATTGCAAAATTACCGCGCCAACTTTCTTTTCCGAATCGCCAAGAGAAAGAGCTTTTATTTTCAAATTTGCCCGGCGCAACCTTATTGAAATAATTTTAATCAAAAGAATTGAAATCTCGGGATGTTCGGCAAGTAAATTCAAAAAGTCCTTCCTCTTTAGTAAAAAGAGCTCGGTTATTTCCATTGCAACTACGGTAGCCGAGCGCGTGTAACCGTCGAGCACGGACATTTCGCCAAAGAATTCGTTCTTCTCCAGAACGTTTAAAATTACTTCTTTGCCCTCCTCGCTTGTTTTTACGATTTTTACTCGCCCTTCCAGAATAAAAAAGAGCGAACTGCCTTCTTCTTCTTCTACAAGAATGATATCGTCCTTCTTGTATTTAATTACCGAGCCAGCGTTAACTATTTTTTTTAACTCCGCCTTGGGTAAGTTTTCAAAAATAGGCGTATTCCGAAGGTTTTCAAAAATCTCGTTCATTTTCAGCCCTTTCAATTTACGCCCTGAAACAGCAGCGGAAGAAGGCTAAGGTTTGGTGGATTCGGGCAATTTAATATTCTCGACGGAATACGTAGTGTATTTCATCGAATGAATTTTATTTTTAACGGGAATAACAACTTCCTTTTTAACGTATTTTTCAAATTCGTCCCTGAAGCGCGTAATCATGAATTTGACCGGCCAGGCTGCGGCATCGCCAAGCGCGCAGACGGTTCTACCTTCGATGTTGCTTGCCACGTCGACCAACAAATCCAAATCTTTGGAAGTTCCCTGTCCGCTTTGAATTCTTCGCAGAATTTTTTCCATCCAGCCCGTTCCTTCCCGGCAGGGGGTGCACTGCCCGCAACTTTCGTGATGGTAGAAATGCGAAATCCTAACCAGAACGTCGAGCAGATTTGTGTCCTCGTCCATTACCATTATTCCACCCGTGCCGATAGCCGAGCCGGCTTCCCTTAGAGAATCGGCGTCCATTTTAATTCCTTCAAGCTGGTCTCCTCGCAACGGCGGCATCGAAGAACCGCCCGGTATCACGCACTTGATTTTTTTGTTGCCCGGAACCCCGCCGGCGTAGTTGTAAATAATGTCCGTAAGTAGCGTTCCCGTGGGAAGTTCGTAAACGCCCGGCTTGTTAACGTGACCGCTAACTCCGAAAAGCAGCGTGCCGGGATGTTTCGGCGCGCCGATTGAAGCGAACCATTCCCAGCCGTTGGCGATTATTTTAGGAACGTTGGTAATCGTTTCCACATTGTTGATTGTAGTTGGGTTGCCCCACAAACCATTTTGCGCAGGGAATGGCGGTTTTACCCTTGGGTAGCCGCGCTTGCCTTCAATTGAATTCATTAACGCCGATTCCTCGCCGCAAATGTAAGCGCCGGCGCCGCGGTGAATGTAAACGTCGCAGTAAAAGTCCGTGTTGAACGTTTGCTTCATTTTTTCGCCCAAATGTCCGCGTTCGTAATTCTCGTCCAGCGCAGCCTGAAGCATTTGAATCCAACGATAGTATTCCCCGCGGATGTAAATGTAAACAGTTTGAGCCTGAATTGCGTGAGCGGCAATGATGATGCCTTCAATTAACTGGTGCGGATTTTTTTCGAAGATTTGCCTGTCCTTGAACGAGCCCGGCTCGCTTTCGTCTCCGTTAACGCACAAATAATGTGGTTTGGTTTTAACCTTCGGCATGAAGCTCCATTTCAATCCGGTGAAAAATCCCGCCCCGCCGCGTCCGCGCAAGCTCGATTTTTTAACAATGTCTATTACTTCCGACGGCTCCATTTGCAAAGCTTTTTTTGCAGCCTGAAATCCGCCGTTGGCGATGTAAACGTCTAACTTGTTTAAGTCCGGGATGTCGGGTAAAATAATTTTTTCCATCACTGTAAAGAATCCAAAATTTCTAAAACTTTTTCTTTGGTCATATTTTCATAGTAATCGCTGTTAACGGCAATCATTGGCGCGCCGCCGCAAGCGCCCATGCATTCCACTTCTTCAAGCGAAAATTTTCCGTCCGACGTTACTTCCATGTTGTCAATTTTTAACTTTTCTTTAACCGCGTCAAAAATTTCGTAACCGCCGCGCAGCATGCAGGAAACATTTGTGCAAACTTGAATGTGGTACTTGCCCATCTTCTTTGTGTGGAACATTGTGTAAAAAGTGACAACGCCAAGCACATCGGTTTTGGGAATTTCCAAAACGCGAGCAATCTCTTCCACCACCTCGTCGCTAATGAACCCGTTCTGTTCTTGTCCGATGTAGCAAGCGTCCATCACCGCCGCTAACGAAGTAGGATATTTTTGCCTTGCTTTTTCTATTCGCTTTAAATTTTCTTCGGTAAATTGAAACGCCATAGTTTGTTCCCAGCTTAAAATTATTTGTCCGCTTCGCCCATTACGGGATCGATGCTTCCTATTATTGCAACCAAGTCAGAAATCATTTGATTTTTGCAAATTACCGGAAGAGCCTGCAAATTACAGAACGAAGGGGAGCGGATTTTCAATTTCCAGGGACTGCCGGAACCGTTGCTGACGAAATAAAATCCCAGCTCGCCTTTTGGATTTTCGGCCGAGAAATAAACGTCCCCCTCCGGCGGATGAATTCCGAAATTAATTAACATAAAATCATGAATTAGCTCTTCCATTTTCGTGTAAATTTCAGTTTTATGCGGCAAAACGAATTTGGGATCGTTTGCCAGAACTTCTCCCTGCGGCAATTTGTCCAGCGCCTGCCTGATAATCTTGGCGCTTTCGCGCAGTTCGTCCAAC
>JALWSN010000569.1 GCA_027080245.1 Ignavibacteriales bacterium
CGAACACGTTTAGTTCGGTTGGTTCAACAAGTCCTTCCTTCAACAATTTTTTGTAAAGAATGGCTTTTTTTCCTTTGGGGCGGCTTGCTCGCCAAATGATTTTTTTTGAATCTCTCGAAAAGAACGCTCCGCCGTCGTAGCCCAATGTGTTGGTTAACTGAAGCAATTTGCCGGTGGCAATTTCGTAACGCCAGAGCTCCAAATCCCCCGAGCGGGTGGAAGTAAATACAATGTACTTACCGTCGGGTGAAACGGTGGCTTCGGCGTCGTAACCTTTGCCGCCTATTAAAACTTTGGGATTCGAGCCGTCGGCGTTAGCAATGTAAATGTCGTAAGTGTCGTAAATAGGCCAAACGTACCTTCCGTTCTTGAATCTGATTACTTTAGGGCACTTCGGGTCCGCGGCGTGAGTGGAAGCGTAAATTATTCTGCCGTCTTTCAGAAAATAAGAGCAAGTGCAACGCCCCTTACCCGTGGAAACCAATTGGTAACGCTTGCCGTTCGGCAGAAGGGAGCCGTCGGCGTTCATCTTAAAAATTTGGTCGCAGCCTTGCGGATTGATTTTGGCCCAATCGGATTGGAAAATCAATTGCTTGTCGTCGAAGCTCCAGTAAGCTTCGGCGTTGTTCCCGCCAAAAGTTAATTGTCTGATGTTTCTCAAATGATACTCGCCAGTAAATCTCAGCGTGTCTTTCGTAGGATCGTATTTGTTAACTTTGTTCGTTCGTTCTTTTTTAGCGCAGCCGCCAATGGCAATTAAAGCGGCGAATAAAAAATAGGAAAGAAATTTTAACAGCCTCATTTTCGCTCCTGTTTTTGTTTCGTTAATTTGAAATTAAATTTGTAAAGAATGTAAACGCCGGCAATTACTAACGGGATGCTAAGAATTTGTCCCATGTCCAGCGGCAGTCCCACTTCCCAGGGTTCCTGCCGCGCTTTAACGAATTCAACAAGAAATCTAAAAGTAAAAACCAGCGTTAAGAAAAGTCCGAATAAGTAACCTTCGTTCAATTCGGAATAATATTTTAAGTAAAGCCGGTACAAAATAATGAAGATGATTAAATAAGCGAGCGCTTCGTAAATTTGCGAAGGATGGCGCGGAATGTTGTCCACCCGTTCGAACACAAACGCCCACGGCAGGTTCGTTGGTTTGCCGATTATTTCGGAATTAAAAAGATTTCCCGTGCGGATGAAAGTTCCGGCCAAAGCCACCGTAATTACAACTCTGTCCATTACCCACAGGAAAGATTGGTCTGCTTTCTTTTTGGAGTAAAGGTAAATGGCGATTAAAATTCCGATTGCCGCGCCGTGGCTTGCCAAACCGCCTTTCCAAATCATCAGAATTTCCAGCGGATGACTCAAATAAAAAGAAGGATTGTAAAACAAACAATGCCCCAGCCGCGCGCCGATTATCGTTCCCCAAATCATGTACCAGACTAAATCATTTAAGTCGTCCTCGTTTTTGTTTTCCTTTCGGAAAATTCTTCGCATTATTTCGAACCCTACGATGAACGAAGTTGCAAACAACAATCCGTACCAACGAATTGTAACCGGACCAATTGAAAATATTTCCGGACTGACGTTCCACTTAATCATAATTTGCCATGCGTTTAATAACAAAAATCAAATTTAATAATTTAAATAATTCAAGCTTAAAAGCCTAATGCCGTTAAAGTTCAACGGGCAAATTTGCGCCCATTCCGGGTCCAAGGTAAATTGCGTTAAGCAGCAGCCTTAGAGTGGAATAAAAATAAGCCCGGAAGAAAGGCGCGTCGGCGAACAAAATTATTTGTCCGTTGCCGTACCGTTCTTGCGTTGAATAAGCCGCGTTGGCAAGTCTTTGTTTTGCCTCCGGCCACAACAAGCCGGAAATTCTCATCTCTTTTACGCCGGTAATTCTTGCCGCGGTTTTAACAGGTCTTTTGGAAAGAAAAACCTTTCGGTTAGAGTAAAACGCCGGAATGTATTTGTCCGTTCCGTAGCAAAGCCAATTTTCAGGATTCGTTTTTAATTTTAAAATTACGCCATAAGGCATGAACTTAAGTGCTTCCTTTTCCTTTTGAATTTTTATTTTCTCCTTTTGGGTTTTCGCTTTGCTCTTTACATGTGGGGCGGTTTTTTTTACCGTTGTCTCTTCCCAAATTTCAGCGCTGTCTATTTTAACGGTTTGAATTTTGTTTTCGTAATTGATTTCTTCCGCGTATTGGCTCAGCTTTTTCAGGCTTTGCATTCTCAGGCGCACGCGGGAAATTTTTAACGAAGTATCTGCCAGCGCCGCGGCTGACGAACCTATTGCAATCAACGTGCCGCCGTTTTTAACCCACGCTTTCAGTTTCGTAATTCCCGCTTTCCCAAGCGTTCTTTTGAAAGCGCCCGCGCCGCCGTAAACCGAAGGAAGAATCATTAAATTGTATTTTCTCAAATCCGTTCCGGCAAGCCTTTCGAACAAAATCAAGGAAACTTCCCGCTTTAACTGTCTGTCCAGCAAGAACCAAATTTCCCCGAAGTTCGAAGAGATAACCGACCGCCCCGTAACCAAAGCTATTTTGGGCTTTCGCAGTAGTTGGAAATAGTCCCCGCCCAAATCAATTCCTTTTTGGCTTAGCGCAGTGTTAATTCCGGTAATTTCAACTCCTTCTTTTCGGGCGAAATTTTTTAGAACGGAAAAATCTTTGCCCGGGTTTTCAATCTTGCGTATTAACAAAGTTCCGCGCTTGAAAGATTTGCCTTCTACCGTAAAGCCTTCCTTTGCGCACCTAACTTGAAAGCCTGCTTCAAATAAATCTTTCAAAATTTTAAAATAATTA
>JALWSN010000570.1 GCA_027080245.1 Ignavibacteriales bacterium
GAAATCGTCTCCTCAAGTTTTTTAATGTTTTCGCGCTTTTCGGATTCGCTCCTCTCAAGGTTGATAAGCCTTTCATTGATTTGCCTTTCTTCGTTAGTAATCTCGGTTAAATCCTTGCGGGCGTTGGAAAGTTGGTTTTCCAGCTCTTCGTAGCTTTGTTGTTTTTCCAATAATTTGTGAAGTTTGTTTCTGAGCTGTTGATTTTCTTTTTCGATTTGTTCAATTTTCTTTTTCGAGCTTGAAAAGAGGCCCATTGCTTAACTCCGAGTAATTAAGTTTATTTTAATTTCAATTTATCAAAGGATTACATTCGAGTCAAATAAAATCATTCTTCCAGAAGTCTTTCCAAATACGTTCTGTATTGCGATTTTGGTATTGAATTTATTAGGGAAACGAACTCCGCCTTCGAGATAAAGCCTTTAGCGTAAGCGATTTCTTCAATGCAAGCGACTTTAAGCCCCTGCCTGTCTTCGATAACGCCGAAAAAGTTTGAAGCCTTAAGCAAAGCGTCCGGGGTGCCCGTGTCCAGCCAAGCCACGCCTCGCCCAATTATTTCAACGTTTAATTGGCCTTTGCTCATGTAAGTTTTGTTAACGTCGGTAATTTCAAGCTCACCGCGCGCCGAGGGTTTTAGCCCCTTCGAAATTTCAACCACCTGTTTGTCGTAGACGTAAAGACCTGGAACCGCGTAATTGGATTTTGGTTGTTTCGGCTTTTCTTCAATGGAAATAGCCTTTCCGCTTTCGTCGAACTCAACTATGCCATAACGTTCGGGGTCGTTAACTTTGTAGGCAAAAATTGTAGCGCCTTCGGAGTTGTTTTTAATGGCGTTGTAAAAATAGTTTAATTTGCCGTAAAAAATATTGTCTCCTAAAATCAATGTAACGGAAGAATCACCGATGAAATTCTCCCCGATAATAAAAGCCTCGGCGATTCCGTTGGGCGCTTCCTGCACGGCGTATTCAATACTCAAACCAAGCTGCGAGCCATTGCCAAAAAGAAGCTTGTAAAGGGGAATTGTTTCCTTGTTGGAAATAATTAAAATCTCGCGAATTCCGCCGAGCATTAAAATGGAAAGGGGGTAGTAAATTAGCGGCTTGTCGTAAATCAAAGCAAGTTGTTTGCTATAAACTTTGGTTATCGGGTAAAGCCTTGTGCCGGAGCCTCCGGCTAAAATTATTCCTTTCAATTTGCTCTCCGTTTTTAGTAAACTGAAATGTAAGCAGATTTAATTAAAACGTTGTCCTCGTTGTAAACCGAAAATTTGTAATAACCGGGTTTTTTGAAAATATATTTGAAATAAGTAAACGACCACTCTGGCACAATTTTGAATCTTTTGGTTTCGTAAAGCTCGTCGAAGTCGCCTGTTTCGGGATTTTTAATCCAGACATCTACAATTAACTTCGAACTGTTCAGCGGTAAGCCGTTATCCAAATAACCGAACATCAATCCGTGGTTCTTTTTAAGGAATGCTTTGTCCCGTATGTGCACGGGTTTACCACCCAAAACAATTTCACAAAACAGGAATTCGCAATTTGCGTAATAATCGGATGTGGCAATTATTTTATCGGTTAAGTATTTTTCCTTGAGCCTTACTCTCAACGTGTCTTGCGCTATTTTCTTCTGTTCGGAATCGAGGAAGTAAACTTTGTACTTGCCGGGCTCGGTAAATTTGTAATTGTAAACAAGCCAGGATTTTTTTTTGAACAGACGAATCACCTTGCTGTCGAATGGGTCGTAGGCTTTACCGTTTTTTTTGTCGATGAAAAGATAAAACAATTGAGGCTTGAGTTTTTGGTAATTTTGCAACAAGATGAAAATGTAACTTCCCGATGGTTCTATTTTCAAAGTGTTTGTTTGGTTAATTGGCGCGCCGTTTGAAGTGTGTCCTGTGCAAAAGTAAAGGTTTTGGGAATTAACATTCACAAAGGAAAACAAAATGATTATTGCGGATGTTGCTAATGCTTTCAAAGGATTTTCCCAAATATTTCACAAAAGAATATTCGAATATACTAAAAAGTGAAAAATAAATTTTAAATAGTTCCAATCAATATTGTTTTGATTAAATGAACGGTCATTCAAAAAACAAAGTTCATTTATCGCGCAAATTGTCGCTTGCAGCGCAGATTGTTTTCCGCTTGCGCGAAAAACCAATCTGCGTTACAATTTACCAGGACATTTTTAACGCTTGATTTTTTCTTAGTCCTTCGCAGATTGTTTCCTCGCCCTTGCAAACTGCGGGATGTATCCCGCAGTTGCCGAGACCTCGGAAACCAATCTGCGCTACAAATCTTACAATCATGCGTCTCCCCACACACTTCAAGTTTACAAGTTTGCACTTTCCAAAGTACTTTAGGGGGATTGGCTGCGTTAAAAATCTCTTAAATAAAAAACCCCCTTCAATTTACGAAGGGGGAATTTTAATTTTCGATTAAATGTAGAAAAGCGTTTTACTCTTCCCGTTTAGCTCTCATCGAATCCCAAATCATGTAAGCGCACAAAAGCACAAACATCACAAGCCCTAAAATTTCAGCCGAGTTGGATTCGAACCAAGCTTTGTTGACCCAATTGAAGTTGAAGTATCTGAGGATAGCGCTAATTACTCCCATTAGCGCGCCGCCGGCAATAAAACCCGAGGCAATTAACGTTCCGCGTTCTTTACGAGCCTTGTTTAATTTTGCGTCCTTGCTTCTGGTGGAAACAAACCATGCAATCAAGCCGCCGACTAAAATTGGGGTGTTCAAATCGAGCGGGATGTACATACCCAATGCAAAAGCGAGCGCGGGCACGTCAATCATCGTTAAA
>JALWSN010000571.1:0-901 GCA_027080245.1 Ignavibacteriales bacterium
GGCGTAATAGGTTTATTGGTAATTCAACTGCTGAAAGTTGCAGGTATTCGAGTTGCTACTGTTGAGCCGGACAAAGAGAAATTAAAATTAGCAGAACAGTTTGGTGCCGAAATTGCTTGCCAAGACAGTAGCGAAGCCGTTAATCTTGTTTCGCAATGGACGGGTGGGAACGGTGCGGATTCGGTTATTTTTACGGCTTCAACTCAAAGCAGCGAGCCATTGTCCCACTCTTTCCAAATGTGTAAAAAGAAAGGTTCTGTTGTCCTCGTAGGCGTTTCGGGAATGAACATCAAGCGGTCGGATATTTACGTTAAGGAATTGGATTTTAAGATTTCTTCTTCTTACGGCCCCGGAAGATATGACAAAACCTACGAAGAAGAAGGCGTTGATTATCCCTTTCCTTACGTACGTTGGACAGCAAAGCGGAATATGGAAGAGTATCTTCGCCTTTTAACCGAGGGTAAAATTTCAATCGGTAATTTGATTACTCACAGATTTGACATTGAAAATATTTCGGAAGCCTACGAAAGGTTGAAAACAAAGGGCGAGAAACCCTTAATGGTGATTCTCGATTACAAAAAAGATGTTGAGGAATTAAAGGACAACAAAATAATTTTAAAAACAAGTCCTATTCAAAAAGAGAAAATCAAAGTAGCTTTGGTCGGTGCAGGCGGGTTTGCCAAATCGGTTCACTTACCTAACTTGGAAAAATTGAACAAACAATTTTCCTTAAAAGCAATAATGAACAAAACCGGTTATACGGCAAAAGCCTTCGGTGAACACTTTAATGCCGAATATGTTACTACCGACTTTAATGAAATATTAAACGACGAGGAAATTGATTTGGTTATGATTACAACTCGGCACGATAGTCACGCAGAGTTAACACTTAAAGCATTGC
>JALWSN010000571.1:911-2803 GCA_027080245.1 Ignavibacteriales bacterium
ATTGGAATTAATTAAAAATTTTTACAATTCCGCAGAAACGAACAAACCGCTTTTAATGGTTGGTTTTAATAGGCGGTTCAGTCCGTTAATCTCTGAAATTAAAAAGCACACGGATGTGCGAATAAACCCAATGGTTATTCACTATAGAATGAATGCGGGATTTGTTCCACTTGATCATTGGGTTCACAAAAGCGGTGGAAGAATAATCGGCGAAGCCTGCCATATTATTGATTTAATGAATTACTTAACAGGCGCAAAAATAAAATCAATTAGTTGTGAAGAAATGACTCCGGCCAACGAAAAATATTCTGCCGAAGACAATAAAATGTTTACCTTAAAATACGACGACGGTTCAATTGCAACGGTTTCTTATTTTGCCGTGGGCTCGAAGGAACTTCCCAAAGAGTACATGGAAATTCACTTTGACGGAAAATCCGTTATCCTTGACGATTACAAATCGCTTGAGGGATTCGGGCTTAAAATGAAAAAAGTTCATTCCGACTTTGCACGTAAAGGACACATCGAAGAGCTTCAAGTCCTTGCCGAAGCGCTAAAGAATAAAAGTGATTTCCCCATCCCCCTTTGGGATTTGTTCCAAACGACGGAAGCTACATTTTTAATTAGTGAGAATTGTTGAAATGAACAACGCGAAATTCTCTTTCGTTGTGCTGCATTATTTGTCGCTTGACGACACAATCGAGTGTGTAAATTCAATATTAAAGAATATTGATTACGAGAACTACTACATTGTCGTAGTAGATAACGGTTCACCTAATGGCTCGGGTAAAGTTCTAGAAGAAAAATACGAAGGGCATTCTAAAGTAAAAGTAATTCTAAACGAAAAAAATTTAGGATTTGCAAAAGGCAATAATGTAGGGTTTAACTTTGCCAAAAAAGAATTAAAATCCGATTTCATTGCGTTAATTAACAACGACACGGTAATCGAACAAAAAGATTTTATTCGGAAAATACTTGATGAATTTAACTACAGCAATTTTCATATTTTGGGACCTGATATTATTTCTCTAAAAGACGGTGGACATCAAAACCCCCGGGATTTAACGTTACAAAATTATGACGAATTGCAAGCAATGATAAAGCAATACAAAATAAAATTGTTTCTTAATTATTTCTTTGCAGACAAAATTTTAGAAAATTTGAAAAAGAGATTTGTAAGAAAACCGTTAATCAAACAGACAATTACGAAAGCAAGTACTTGGAAAGAAAGAGCGGAAGGGGTTAAACTTCACGGTAGTGCTCTGATATTTTCACCTTTGTACATTAAACGTTACGACGGTTTATATCCTAAAACATTCATGTACAGCGAAGAAGCAATCCTTTATTTTATTGCAAAAAGAGACGGGCTAATTACACTCTATTCACCTGATGTAAAGATTTTGCATAAAGAGGATTCTTCAACTAATGCTGTAATGAATTACGGTTTCAAGAAAAGAAGATTTTATTACAAAAATTTTATTAAATCCGGTTTCGTTCTACTTGAATTGATGAAAGGAGAAAAATAATTGGAAGAAATTCTTAAATGTAGAATTTGCGGCAACACCGAAGGCAATAATAAGTTTGTTGCACGAGAAATGATGTTCGGCACTAAAGAAGAATTTGAATATTTTCAATGCGCTAACTGCGGGTGCATTCAAATTAAAGAAATCCCACAGGACTTGGGTAAATACTACCCGGAAAAGTACAATGCCTTTGACAGAGTTGAGAAAACGAAAGACTCCTTTATTAAAAGTGTTTTCAAAAAAATAATGGCTAAACATTATTTAACCGAAAATAAAAATCCGCTTGGGAAATTTTTGTTAAAGAAATTTGACCCCGGATTTTTACCCAAAGTAAAAAAGACGGGGGTAAACTTTAACTCGGCAATACTTGAC
>JALWSN010000572.1 GCA_027080245.1 Ignavibacteriales bacterium
CCTTTTTGGATGATTGGATAATTGGACAACTGGATAAATGGGGAATTTGGGGGAGCGACAGGGAAAAGATATTTTCAAATTTTGATTAAATTCAAATAAACCGAACCTTATTTTTGAAATTCAAACTTTAATAACACAAAAATCTCAAAACAAAAATCAAAACCTTATTAGCTTATTTCAAAAAGTTGACGCATTAGGTAGTTACAAGTAAAGAATCCCAATTTAATCATTCCCAATCATTCATCCATGCACTCATCCAATAATCCATTTTTAGTTCCGCTCCGCTGGAGCTCTTTTCGTGTTCTTGGGTTTAATTCTACAAAGCTGTCGTCCCTCTGGGACTCAGTCCCGTTAGAAGACAACCTTTGTAACTAAATTCACTTATTGCTTAAGACTCGTAACTTAAGACTTATTCCTTAAGACTTTTCACATCCTCTTGAGAAGAGGAGGGAGAACTTCAAAAGTACAGCACCAATTTAAAAGCCCCCTTCTCTTTGCAAGAGAAGGGGGTTTGGGGGTAGAGTTCTTTGGAATAAATTGTCTTCGTAGCTCTAAAAATTGTAGCTATTTTCTTGAATTTAACTAATATTTCCGTTTGATTTGGCAAGGCAATCCCTTCGGGGCATCTGACATTGCCGTCAGATTTATCTGAAGGTTTAACCGTAAAAATCGCGAACAATCTTTGACACAAAGCTAAGAAGTTTCCATTTGTGAAACATTTTTGTTATATTTAAATTCAAATGAAAATTCATTTAATAAAAAGACAGTCGATTGAAAACTACGTTAAAACAAACGCGCAAAGTAAATTGGCTTTTGCTAAGTGGCTGTCAATTTTGAAATGGGCTGATTGGTCCGAACCCAAAGACATAATCTCGACTTTCAACGACGCCGATATTTTAGGAAAAAGTTCGAATAGAGTTGTTTTTAATATCGGCGGTAATAACTACAGAATGATTTGCAGTTATTATTTCGGAAGAAAAAATGTTCATCTTTTTGTTAAATGGATTGGAACGCACGCAGAGTATTCAAAACTTTGCGCAAGAAAAAAGCAATATTCAATTGACATTTATTAACAAGGGGAAGCAATGGCTAAATTAAAATACACAGTAATTAAAAATTCAAAACAATATGATATTTATTGCAAAAAGTTGGAAAAGTTAATTGCTTCGGGCGATTCAAAAAATGCCGATGAAATAGAATTGCTAACGCTTCTGATAGAAAAATGGGATGCGGAAAACAACTCGATTCCGGATGCGGATCCAATAGAGCTGCTAAAATCGTTAATGGAAGCAAATAAGCTGAAAGCCAAAGACTTAGCTGAAATTTTAGGATTATCAAAAGGGACCGTATCTAAAATGTTAAATTATCGGAAAGGACTTTCCAAAGAGACCATTAGAAAATTGTCCTCATATTTTAAGGTTTCCCAGGAAGCGTTTAATCGTCCTTACAAAATAATCAAAGAAAATAGCGTTCGTTTACGTAGCGCAAGTTAGGGTAAATTATCACGGTGGAAAGTAATTTCAAGAAAAATCACTAAGAGGAAGGGAGTACCTAAAACCATTGTTTAACGGCAACTTACCTCTTGACGAACCCCTAAAATTGTGAAGAATGTTGACCATCCATTCATCCATGCATCCAATCATCCATCCGTTACAAGTTCCGCTCCGCTGGAGCTCTTTTCGTGTTCTTGGGTTTAATTCTACAAAGCTGTCGTCCCTCTGGGACTCAGTAAATGCAAAAATAATTATGAATTATGAATGTTGAATTATGAATTGGAAAAATTGTAGCGCGGATTGGTTTTCAGCCTCGCAAGCTGCGGGGCGGAAAACAATCTGCGAGAAATGGCGAAAATGTAAATTAGCCACAAATGCACGAATATTAATTATGAATTATGAATGTTGAATTATGAATGAGAAAAAGTAAAAAAGTAAAAAGGTTCAAAGTCTCAAATAAAACGATAGATTCTTATTGATTAAAACTCGTTACTTAAGACTTATTCCTTAAGACTTTTCCCCCACCTCCGCCCCAGCACTTTTTTGGATGATTGGATAATTGGACAACTGGATAAATGGGGAATTTGGGGGAGCGACAGGGAAAAGATATTTTCAAATTTTGATTAAATTCAAATAAACCGAACCTTATTTTTGAAATTCAAACCTTAATAACAAAAAAATCTCAAAACAAAAATCAAGACCTTATTAGCTTATTTCAAAAAGTTGACGCATTAGGTAGTTACAGGTAAAGAATCCCAATTTAATCATTCCCAATCATCCATCCATGCACTCATCCAATAATCCATTTTTAGTTCCGCTCATCAATCAATGCATTCGGTTAACTATTTTTCTCCTGATTTTCCCCGGGATTTTGGTAACTCAAATAATTTTTATTGCAGAGGGAAATTAAATGCCTGAGGTTCTCCGAAATATTTTCCAGATGTGTTAACGTTTCAAGGAAAAGAAAGCTGTTACGCGCGCTGAAATTTTCGCCTTGCGTTCTAAGCCTGTTCATCTGGTTCTCCTCGCACTTCTGAATTAGCAAATTCATTTCTTCGTGCTTCACCTTAAAATCCATTAGTCCTTCTTTTGTCTCCAGAAATCTCCCCGCGCTTTCGACCTCCTCGTTAAACGCTTTTGTTAATTGCAGCAATTCTAACGCCTGCTCCTTGTTTGGCGGCGTGTGATTGTTTTCGATGTGTGTGAAAATCTTATCGGTTAACGCGCGGCTGTTAGAAGAAACTTCCTGCACAGCAGCCATTATTTTGCCGAAGCGCTTTCCTTTCTTTACGTCCGTTTCGGGAA